>CAMKEK010000153.1:0-3988 GCA_946411545.1 uncultured Clostridia bacterium | reverse complement strand
TACCATTTTTCATGCATTTCGTGTGCGGCTTTGCGGCATGGGCGTTCTTCTGTCTCAGCGGAGACAGCAAGAACCGTCCCTGCTGTCTTCCCTGCTTCCGTGCTCGCGGCAGCCTCGATCTCCGCTTCGAGTTCCTTCGCGTAGCGGAAACGGGCATCGACGTTGCAGTAATAGGGCTGCTCATAGAGGCGGCAGACCTTATCCGTCGCTGTCCAGATGTCGTCCGTGGTCCGGAGGATCTGCCAGAGACCGGCATACTGTGCCTCGGTGGTCAGCTCATGCAGGGCGAAGGACACCTGCATGGACACGTCGTCCAGAGCCTTTCCGGACTTCTTCCAGAAGTCGTAGAGATCCAGCTTTCTCCCCTGGCCGGTGGAGAAATTAAAGTAGGTCCACTGAGCCAGGCCATAGCCCTTCTGGTCCCGGGCGAACTGCGCGCGGGTGATCCGCCCGGCGGTCACGTCGGCGGTGTAGCTACGGGAATAGATGCGGTTTGCAGAAAAGTCGTTCTGCAGACGGCAGGGTTCCAGGCCGGACTCGGCTTTCCAGTTGCCGAGGAGGCCGAGTGCCCCGGCACGGGAAACGCCGGCGGCGCGGAGTTGATTGAAAATCAATAATGCATTACTCATGATATAACCTCACAACGATATTTCCGGTGCCCATGCGCTCGATGCCCTTGAAGCCGGTGAAACCTTCAAAGGTTTTCCGGTCTTCATCGAAGACGCGGGTCAAGGTTCGGGTGTGCTCCGGATCGGAGAAAACTGAAAAGAGCGTGGCCATGTTGGGCTCCGAAGTCTCGAAGCGAAGGCTCCCGTCCAGCTCGCTAATGCCGATCCAATTGATGGGGAGCGAAGTCCCCTGCGCGGTCTCAATGGTTAACATAATGTACCTCCTTTTATGTCCAAGTTACGACCTTTCGATTCACACCGCCGATGGTGATGGTCTCCAGGCCGAGATAATGATAGTTGATGGCCAGGGATCCGGTGAGGACCGACGAAAAGCTGGCGGAGCCCTCGAAGTAGCCGTAGAGGGTATCGATGTTTGCCTTGTTGGTGCCCACCTGATCAAGAGTTCCCTGAAAGCTCGTCTTGCCGTAGCTTACCGCCTGGGAATCAATCGTCCGGTTCGTGATGGCGTAATCGTCGATCTTATTCGGTCCGAGGGAATAATCCCTGATCCGGGCATTGTCCAGCGTGCCGGCCGTGATCTTCGAGGCGTTCAGGTTGTCAATGTTGGCGTTGGCGACTTTCAGAACACCGTTCTCGATGGTGCAGCCGCCGATTGAGCCCGCGTTTGCGTTCACGGTGCCGTTGAAGGTGCCGCTGTTGGCGGTCAGGTCCCCTACCAGACTGAGGCCGTTTCGGTTGACCAGCATCACGACGCTGCCATTGGAAATGAGCTGGAACTTGTCCGCGTCCAGATACCAGCCGAAGCTGGAGGCGTCGCCGCCGGTGCGGGAGACCTTGGCCGCGATCTGTTGGGCCTGGAGCGTGAGCTCGGACTGGACGTTCTGAATCTTTCGGGTGAAGCAGCGCTCGGAGGCGGGAATGTAGGGGTATTCGTGGTCCAGCTCCTCATCCTCCGGCGCGGAGACCGAAGCGGCGCAGAGCGAGTCGAAGACAAGATCCGAAGAGAGCAAGCCGGTGAGGAAGGTCCCGCCCAAGCCGTCCGGGACGGAGAGGGTGTCCCCCAGCTCACAGGCCGGGTTCACAACCGCGGCCTCGGCCGAAAAAGGCCGGTAGACGAAGCCCCGCAGTTTCGTGAGAAGCGCGTTGGCCGCCGCCTGGGTGGCGAAGGGGCAGGAGATCTCGTACACATAGCCGGTCTCATCTCCGGCGAAGAGCTCCTGGTCGTTGTCGAGGAGGAAGCGGACGCCGGTGCAGGCCGGGAAGGCCGAGGCCGCGGTCAGGCGGTGGGTGCCGCCCAGCGGCGCGTCCTCCGTGCTCTTCACGGACCAGAGCGGGATGAGCCGGAGGGTATTCGCGTCCGTGACGACGAAGCTCCCGCCGTAGAGCGCCGCAATGTAGCGGAGCGTTTCGCGGACGGTGTACTGTGCCGGCAGCGGGATCATGTAGCCCCCGGTCATGAGGGAAGTCGTCTGCGCATCCACGGCGACGCCGAGGAAGGACGCGATTTCCCGGACGGTGCTGATGTCGCTGTACGGCCAGGCATGAGTGGTGGAAGGATACTTCACCTCCCCTTTCAGCATGGCATCATAGGCGCGGAGCGTCAGGAGGCCGGTGGTGGTATCCGCCTCGCGGGTGTCGACGAAGTAGACGCCCTTGGCAATCCACTCGGACTGCCGCGTGTCGTTCACAACACGGAAGTAGGGCCGGATCGTCGCCATGCGCGGGACTGCGCCGGATTCCACGTAGAGCGACAGCGCAAGCTCACCCGACGGGGCAAGGCCCAGACGCGGAGATCCGGTGCCGAAAGCACTCCGGCGGCTACTCAGCGACGTGAGCACGTCCATGCCGTAGTCGGTGCCGGAGATGTTCACCTTGACCTCGAAGCGATGAATGCCGGAGTAGATGGATTTGTAAAGAGTAGAAGTGGAATTCATGGCGTCCTCACAAGCTTCGTATCGTTCGCTTCCCTGTAGCGACAGGAAAGCTCATTCACTCCGCTGTTCGTCCTTTTCAGCTCAAACCCATTTCATTGGGCTTTGAGCTGATTAACATTCGGAAAGTGTAAACTGAAATGAAGGTGTGCGATTGCACAAGGCAGGAATTCATGGTAGAATCAGAGCAACAGTATTGGATTTATCGATAAAATATAACTCGAGAGGAGGATAACAATGGTTGAATTAAGCAAGGAAAGAGTTGAACAGATTCTACATGAAGAGACTATGAAGAAAGAAGAACTGGAAACGATTCTTCGCAGCATCTATACCAGGTATATGCATCTGTTTGAGAATTACTTTGCTGATCTCGACGCGCTGAACGATGATAAGGTCGCTGAGCTGAAAAAGTATCACGAAGAAACCAAAAGCCTGGTAAGATATTATTACCTGGACATTCCGCAGGATATCTGCATGGACATCAAAGAATTCGAGAACAAGTACTGTGCGAAGCTGCTTGGGTCTGACTGGCATGACTATATTTTGAAAAACTATGAGGACTTCAGGGAAAACAGCAGGAGCAGGGATAAGAGTGAGGAACACCTTAGGGCTGAGTTTTCCGGCGAGGCACTGTCGGCTTTCTATGAAGTAATGGACTATATTTTCAGAGAAGCTTTCGGTACAGACAGTCGTGCAGCCAAGACGCTCGTAAGCGGAATTAAGGATTTGTTTTTCGGAAAAGATTCGTAGTTTCCAGTTTGTCTTCCTATCTTCCCCTGAGGAAAAACAGTCCTCAGGGTTTTTCTTATCTTTCAATCAGCGGGAATGTAAGACCTTTCCAAATACATGTGCCATCCGGATTGACGGTAGCACAGATGGTGGGAATGTTGTTGGAGTACATGGTCCGGGTGACGCTTCCGTCCTGGGGATCGATGTAGCGGACGGTGACGAACTCGGGCTTGATGGCCCCGAGAACCGCCATGGCCTCGGCGCTCTTCAGCGGTCGGCACGTGATATCCAGGCGGACCTTTGAGGCGACGCGCCCGCGGTGCATCACGCCGTCCAGGGTGCGGCCGGTGTCCGGCGCTTCGACATCGAAGCGGGTCCACTTGATGCCGTCCTCGGCAAGGTAGTTCAGCAGCGAAACGCCGTTTACGGTAAATCTGTAGGTGGCGATAAAGCATCATCCTCCATTCGCACGGTTGTCTCTCCGCTGATACCGCGTCACGGTGTCCGAGAGCTGGCGGCCGTCGAGGTAGACCCGGATCTGCTGATCAGGCTGCGGCCGGTTTCCAATTTCCGCGATGGCCTGGGCGATGGTAGTCGCGAGGCCGCTGAGATCCGGCAGCTCATAGCTCGGAGCCGGGGCGGCGGTCGCGGCATAGGGCACCAGGGCGGAGGCCGCGGCGGGGATCATGCGGATCAGCT
>CAMKEK010000152.1:0-4042 GCA_946411545.1 uncultured Clostridia bacterium | reverse complement strand
GATACAGAAGGAGGAACGCGATGGAATGGAAATTTCGAAGTGACCTGCCGATCTATTCCCAGCTGGTGGAGCAGATCAAGCTGGGGATCGTCTCGGGAAGCCTGCTGCCCGGAGAGCGGCTGATGTCGGTGCGGGATATGGCCACGGAAGCCGGCGTGAATCCGAACACCATGCAGCGGGCGCTGCAGGAGCTGGAGCGGGACGGCATGGTCTACTCCCAGCGCACGTCAGGGCGCTTTGTGACGGAGAACCTGCAGGTGATTGAGCGGGCGAAGAAGAAGCTTGCGGAGGAACAGATCCGCGGCTTCCTGGAAGCCATGAAAAAGCTCGGATATCGGCGGGAGGAAATCCTTACACTGCTGAAGGAGAAGGAGGAAGAGAATGGCGATTCTTGAATGCAGAGACCTGTCCAAGCGCTTCGGAAGCGTACAGGCACTGGACACGGTCAGCCTGAAAATTGAACCGGGCCGGGTGGTCGGGCTGCTGGGGCCCAACGGAAGCGGGAAAACAACCCTGCTGAAGCTGGCAAACGGCCTGCTGACACCGACGGGCGGAGAGATCCTGATCGAGGGCGTTGCCCCGGGGAGCCTGACCCACAGCGCGGTCAGCTATCTCCCGGATAAGCCGTATCTGGCGGACTGGATGAAGGTTCGGCAGCTGCTGGACTTCTTTACGGATTTCTATGCGGACTTCGACCGCGACAAGGCGACGGAGATGCTGCTGCGGCTGAACATCGACGAGAATATGCGAATCAAGGAAATGTCCAAGGGAACGAGGGAAAAGGCCCAGCTGATTCTGGTTATGAGCCGCAAGGCAAAGCTCTATCTGCTGGATGAGCCGATCGGCGGAGTGGACCCGGCAACCAGAGACTACATCCTCGACACGATCATCCGCAACTATAACCCGGAGGCGGCGGTCGTGATTTCCACACATCTGATCGCCGATGTGGAGCAGGTGCTGGACGATGTGATTTTCATCAATCAGGGGAAAGTCGTGCTGCAGTCCTCGGTGGACGAAATCCGCGAGGAGCACGGCATGAGCGTGGATCAGTATTTCAGGGAGGTATTTCGATGCTAGGGAAACTGATGAAGCATGAGTTCCGTGCAACCGCGAGGATCATGCTGCCTGTGATGGGGGCGATGGTGGCCCTGGCGTTGCTGGCCAATCTCTCCATCCGTGGACTCGCCGGAAATCTGTCGGATGTACCGCTGCTCAGGATCCTCTTTGTCCTGATCATCATCTTTTTCAGCGTTGCCGTGGTTGCCACGGCGGTGATGTCCCTTGTGATCATGGTCAGCCGCTTTTACCGGAACCTGCTGAAGGATGAGGGATACCTGATGTTTACCCTGCCGGTGAGCGTACACGAGCTCATCTGGTCCAAGCTGATCGTGTCGCTGGTGTGGTTCCTCGGAACGGGACTGCTCATTTTCCTGGTGATGGCGCTGATGGCGCTCAATCTCTCCCACACCAATCTGCAAATGATTATCGAGCAGTTCCCCAGCTGGTCGGAGATCATGGGATGGCTGGACGAGACGGGCGTCCGGGGACAGGTGGTCACATTCCTAGTACAGAGCGTGCTCGGAACTCTGATCGGAATCCTTGCAGCATGCCTGCACTTTTATGCAGCGATGTCACTGGGCCATATGTTCAGCAGAGACAAAGTCCTCCTGAGCGTCGTTTTCTTTGTTGTTATCAGCTTCGCCTTCAATCTGATGGAGATGGGCTACGGCGTGATCGGCTTCGGACTTTCGGATCTGGAGCACGTGGATATGGAAAATGCCAGAGATGGCCTGTCCTTCGTCTCCACCGTGATCTGGCACGGAATCGGTCTGAGCGCCGTACAGGCAGGGGTGCTGTATCTTGCCACCTTCCTCGGACTGAAGAAGGGGCTGAACCTGGAGTAAGCGGCACACCTCATCGAAACGCCGGCCGAAGCTGTCTTCTGCGAGACAGGTCCGGAAATAGGCGGGAGCTCAGAGAGATACAAAAACACATCCGTTTCCGTTGTGGAGGCGGATGTGTTTTTCGTAATGCAGAAAAAACATGAGCGTGAAGCTTGTGCATGTCGGGGATGAGCCGCGGATTGCCATGCCATACTCCGGGGTCAGGAGAGTAGCGAAGGCTTAAGCGTCCAGCAGAAGGCCTTCCAGCTCCTCTGGCGTGTGAACCAGTGTGGCGGCGCCTGCTTCAATCAGCTGCGGCTCGTCGCGAAAGCCCCAGGTGACCGAGATACAGTCCATCCCGGCATTCCGGGCGGTCAGAAGATCGACCTCCGAATCGCCCACATAGACACATTGGTCAACGGAGAGGCCGATTTGGGCAGCCGCCGTCAGAACTGTGTCGGGCGCCGGCTTGCGCCGCACCGAAGGGCTTTCCCCGACGGAGAGCTCCAGAAGATCCGGGAAAAAGGCCGCGGAGAGCTCCTGGACAGCCCGGTCGGGCTTGTTTGAGATGATGGCGAGGCGAAGCCCTTCTTTCTTCAGAGCATGCATCATCGGGAGAATCCCCTCATAGGGAGCGGTTTTGATGAGGCAGTGGGCATCGTACCAGGGCTTGTAGAAGGCGAGCACTTCTGCCTCCAGCTCGGGACTGCAGCCGGAAGGAACGCTGTGGCTTACCAGATAAGCGGCGCCGTTGCCGAGACACCGGCGCACATGCGCCTTAGAGACCGGAGGCAGAGAGAATTCCGCGAGGGAACGGTTGACGGAGTCATAGAGATCGTCCAGGGTGTCCAGGACAGTCCCGTCCATGTCGAAAAGAACGGCTTGATATTTCATCAGATCAGGATGCCGCGCTTCTTTGCCTCAAAGTTCAGCTCGTCCCGGAAGTCGGGGTGGGCAATGGAGATCAGCTGCTTCACACGGGAGGAGAGCGTCTGACCGCGCAGGTGAGCAATGCCGTACTCGGTGACGATATAATCGACATCATTCTTGCTGGTGGTGACGACCGCGCCGGGGGTGAGGATGGGCTTAATCTTGCTGATGGTGCCGCCCTTGGCGGTGGAGGAGAAGGCGATGAAGCTCTTGCCGCCCTTCGACTGGCAGGCGCCGCGGACATAGTCCACCTGGCCGCCGGAGCCGGACATGATCTTCGTGCCGATGCTCTCGGCACAGACCTGGCCGAAGAGGTCAACCTCGAGAGCGGCGTTGATGGAGATCATGTTGTCGTTTTGGCAGATGACTTCGGGGTTGTTTACATAGTCGACAGGCAGAATTTCAATGGCGGGGTTGTCGTCGATAAAGTCGTTGATGGCTTTGGAGCCAAAGGCAAAGGTCGTGACGGTCTTGCCGCGATGAATCTGCTTCCGGCTGTTGTTGACTGCGCCGCATTCGATCAGATCGACCATGGAACTGGTGAACATCTCCGTGTGGATGCCGAGGTCGTGCTTGGACTTCAGGGCCAGACCGACCGCATCGGGGATCGCGCCGATGCCCAGCTGGATGCAGGCGCCGTCCGGGATCTGCTCGGCAATCAGGTTGCCGATGGTGATGCTGACATCGTCCAGCTTCGGAGCGGGGAGAGTCGGCAGCTCAAAGGTGTTTTCCACCAGACCGTCGATCTGACTGATATGAAGCTGGGTGCCGCAGACCGCACGGGGCGTATTCTCGTTGACTTCCACGTAGATATGCTTCGCCTTGTCGATCATGGCGGGGGAATAGGAACTCACGGTGCCGAGACTGAACCAGCCGTGCTTGTCCATCGGGGAGACGGAGACACAGAAAGCATCGTATTCATAGTTGGCACGGATGTGGCGCGGGCAGTCGCGGTAGTAGTTCGGCACATAATCCGCGAGACCGGCAGCGAGCGCCTTGCGGGCACCGCCGCTTGCAAACCAGGATTCCCCCGTGACCTTTCCGGAGAGATGGTCATCGGCGTAGAACGCGTACGGATAGGCATCAAGGAGCATCTGTACACGGACGCCGGAGAGCGTGCTGTTCTCCGCTCTTCTGCAGATGGCGTCGATGATGGCGGGGGTCTGGGCGATGGCGGCGTCCATGCCGATCAGCCAGCCGTTTTCCACCCGGGCGGCGACTTCATCGGC
>CAMKEK010000151.1:0-4139 GCA_946411545.1 uncultured Clostridia bacterium | reverse complement strand
CGGGCGGAGCAGTTGATGACGATGTTGGGAACACCGCCGTCGATGTGCGCCTCGCGGACGGCTTCCGCGGCGACGTTGCAGATCTCGGCGAGATCCCGGCCGGCGATATAGTCCAAGCCGTCTGCGTTGTCGTCGGAAGCGGGAACGGGGTAGGCGTGACGGGAATGGGTGAAGCGGACGATGGATTCCATCAGGTTCCGCGGCCCCTGCTGAATATACTGACCCATGGAGTGCAGGTCGGCGGTGAATTCCACGGAGGCGGGGAGAATGCCCTTGTTGTCCTTGCCCTCGCTCTCGCCGTAGAGCTGTTTCCACCACTCCGCCATGAAGCGGAAGCTGGGCTCATAGCAGCCGAGAATCTCAACGGTGTAGCCCTTGCTGTACAGGTTCTGACGGGCGGCGGCATACTGCCAGGCGGGGTTCTCGGGGCTGCGCATATCAAGGGCCTCAAATTCGCGGATTGCGGCGGTGATGACACGGCGGACATCGATCCCGGCAACAGCCATCGGAAGCAGACCGACCGCGGAAAAGACGCTGAAGCGGCCGCCGACATCGTCGGGAACCACAAAGCTCTCCCAGCCGTTGGCGTCGGCCAGAGATTTCAGTACACCCCGCTTGGCATCGGTGGTGGCAAAGATATGCTTTCCGGCATCTGCGCCGTACTTCTTGTCAAGCAGTTCGCGGAAGATGCGGAAGGCGATGGCGGGCTCCAGCGTGGTGCCGGACTTGGAGATGACGTTTACGTCAAAGTCGCGGCCGCCGAGCTTTTCAATCGTATCGCTCAGGGCATCGGCCGAGAGGCCGTTGCCGACAAAGAAGATCTCGGGATCACCGCGGCCGGGAACCGGACGCAGCAGCTCAATGGCGCCGCGGGCACCGAGATAGGAGCCGCCGATGCCGATGACGACGAGCGCTTTGGAACGTGAACGGATGGTGTCCGCGGCAGCCAGAATGCGGTCAAGCTCCGTTTCCTTGATCTTCTGCGGCAGGTGGAGCCAGCCGGTGAAATCCGCACCGAGTCCGCTGCCGGAGGTGAGGACGTCATGAGCTCTCGCAACGCCTGCAAAATCGGGACCAGCCTGGGTGAAGAAGCGCTGAGCACCGGATAAATCAACCTGAATCATAGAGAAAAAACCTCCCCAAAATCATATCATGCTTTATTATATCGATTTTGCGCCGGAAATCAACAGAGAATTCACAAAAGACGGAAAGACAAAGGTTTACAGAATTATGAATAAACTGAGGGTAAATAATGAATAAAAGGTTTCAAAATGAAAAAGAAACGGCGAAAGACAGGGGGTTTTCGACTTTTTGAACAGGGTTTTCGACAGAATGAAAATGCATAAAGTCGAGAATTCGGTTGACATAACCGATAATTCCGGCTTTGAGAAAACGTGTATGCAAAATACCCGTCAAAGTCAGCCAAAATGCTTGACGGAAGCAGGCAGGGATAGTAAAATATCCGCAGCAGTTCATGGATCTGAGGTCCTGTCCGGGAAAGGAGCCTGCGATGAGGCGGCGTTTTAATTGGGATAAGCGATATCTGTATTGGGGAGTAACGGCGTTTTGTGTCATCGCCGCTGCACTCCTGTTTTATTTTGCGGTAGGGAACATTACGGTCTTTGGAGGCGCAATTTCCCGCCTGGTGAGCATTCTGGCACCGTTTATCTGGGGCCTGGTGATCTGTTATCTTCTTTCACCGCTGATGCGAAGCGTGGAAGGGAGGCTCTTTCTCCCGCTGGCCAGAAAGCTCTACAGGAAGAACAAAAAGAACGACGGGCATCGCTTTGCCAGGATCCTCACGGTGATATTCTGCGAAATCGTCCTGATCCTCGTCCTGGTGGCTTTGGTATACCTGATCATCCCGCAGATGCTCAGCAGTGTGCAGACGCTGATTTCCAACAGCGGCGCCTATATCGACAACCTCTCCAAATGGGCGGACGGCCTGTTTGCGAACTATCCGGTGCTGGACGATTATCTGGGCGGCTTTCTGGACAACTTCAACACCAACCTCGGCAACTGGATCGAAACCACGCTGCTTCCCCGGGTGGGCAGTGTTGTTACCTCTGTAACAAGCGGCGTCTACGGGGTGGCCAAGAGCATCTACAACCTCATCATCGGCATCATCGTCTCAATCTATCTCCTGAGTGACAAGGAAGGCTTTGTTGCGGCCGTAAAGCGGATGACGTACTCCGTGTTTTCGGTGGAGACCGCGGACCGGCTGCGCAACGGCCTGAATTTTGTGGACAGAACATTTATGGGCTTCCTGAACGGGAAGCTGCTGGACTCCCTGATCATCGGCATTATCTGCTATATCGTCTGCTCCATCCTGCAGATGCCCTATACCCTTCTGGTCAGCGTCATTGTGGGCGTGACAAACATCATCCCCTTCTTTGGACCGCTGATCGGCGCGGTGCCGAGCGCTCTGATCATTCTGATGGTGGATCCCACCAAGTGCCTGATCTTCGTCATTTTTGTGATCATCCTGCAGCAGATCGACGGCAACATCATCGGGCCGCGTATCCTCGGCAATTCCACCGGCATCACCGGCTTCTGGGTCATGTTCTCCATCATCCTGGGCGGCGGCCTGTTCGGCTTCTGGGGCCTGCTCCTGGGCGTGCCGGTGTTTGTGGTGATTTACTCGCTGGTGACCAACCTGATCGTGAAGAAACTCAAGCGAAACGATCTTCCCTGGGAGCTTGAGGACTATAAGGAACTGGAATACATTGACCCGGCGACGCTGCAGGTTGTGAAGAAAGCCAGCGTCAGAAGGGAAGAGCTTGCCCGCGAAAAGGCCTTGAAGCAGGAAAAAAGCCCCCGGAAGGAAGCTGAGCGGGAGAACAAATCGCAATGAAATACCTGATCGCAACACTGGGCTGCAAGGTCAATCAGTTCGAGACCCAGGCGATGGAAGAGCGGCTGCAGCGGGACGGGCATCTGCCCGCAGCGCCGGGAGAGCCGGCGGACGCGGTGATTGTCAACACCTGCGCGGTGACGGCGGAGAGCGGGAGAAAGTCAAGGCAGATGATCCGCCGTCTGCACGAGGAAAACCCCGACGCGGTGGTCGCGGTCTGCGGCTGTTATGCCCAGCTGAGCCCGGAGGAGAACGCCGAGATCGGAGCCAGCGTGATTTTTGGGACAGGGGACCGGATGGCCTTTGTCGAAGCGGTGGAACGCGCGGTGGCCTCCGGCGAGGCCGTGAGGCAGATTGACCGGCCGTTTTCCCGAAAAACCATCGAGCTGCTTCCGGCGGGGGCGGTCTCCGGCAGAACCCGCGCGATGCTGAAGATTCAGGACGGGTGCCGGAATTTCTGCACCTACTGTATCATCCCCTATGTCCGCGGCAGTCTGCGCAGCATGCCGATTGCCGACGCGGTTTCAGAGACCCGGAGACTCCGGGAAGAGGGATTTCGCGAGCTGGTGCTCACCGGCATCGAGGTGGCCTCCTATGGCCTGGACCTGGAGGGGAAGCCGAGCCTGGCCGATGTGATCGAAGCGGTAGCGGCGGAATCGGGCGAGATGCGGCTGCGCCTCGGTTCTCTGGAACCGACGGTGATCACGGAGGATTTCTGCCGGCGGCTGGCCGATACCGGAAAGCTCTGCCGCCATTTTCATCTCTCTCTGCAGAGCGGCTGCGACCGGACGCTGAAGGCGATGAACCGAAAGTATGACACGGCCTTTTTCTTCCATACGACAGAGCTGCTGAGACAGTATTTCCCCGGCTGCGCGCTGACGGGAGATCTCATCGCGGGCTTTCCGGGCGAGACGGAGGAAGATCACGCCGAAACCTTAAGCTTTCTGCGCCGCTGCGCCTTTTCGGAGCTCCATGTGTTCCCCTACTCCAGACGTCCGGGAACACCGGCGGACAAGCTCCCGGGCCAGCTGACACAGGCCGTCAAGAGCCGCCGGGCCCATGAGGCCAAGCAGGTCTCGCTGGAAACAGGAAAGGCCTTTCTTGAGGCGAGCGTGGGGCAAGTCCTGCCGGTGCTGTTTGAAAGCCCGGAGGGAGAAGGCTCCGTCGGACACAGCGACACCTATCTGCGTGTCCGGGTGCCGGAGCAGGGCCTTCGCGGACAGCTGCGAAATGTGCGGATCCTTGAAGCGGAAGAGGACGGCCTCATCGGCGAGACCGTATGACG
>CAMKEK010000150.1:0-4185 GCA_946411545.1 uncultured Clostridia bacterium | reverse complement strand
CTCAAGCAGAAGAACATCGACACCGGCATGGGCCTGGAGCGCCTCGCGGTGGTCTGCCAGGGCGTCGACTCGCTCTTCGATGTGGACACCGTGATGCACGTCACCCACAAGGTCAGCGAGCTTACCGGCGCCTATTACGGCGAGAGCCACAAGAAGGATGTATCCCTGCGCGTCATCACGGACCATATCCGCAGCTCCGTCTTTATGATCTGCGACGGAGTGCTTCCGTCCAACGAAGGCCGCGGCTACGTGCTGCGCCGCCTGCTGCGCCGCGCGGCGCGTCACGGCAAGCTCCTCGGCGTGAACGAGCCTTTCCTCCATGAGATCGTCGACACCGTCGTCGAAGTCAGCGGCGGCCAGTATCCCGAGCTCAAGGAGAAGCAGAAGTATATCACCACCGTCATCCGCAGCGAGGAAGAGAAGTTCGGCAGAACCATCGACGCCGGTCTTCGCATCTTCTCCGAGCTGCTGGAGACCCACCGGGCCAAGGGCGAGACGGTCTTCTCCGGTGCGGACGCATTCAAGCTTTACGACACCTACGGCTTCCCGCTCGACCTCACCGTTGAGATGTGCGAGGACGCCGGATACACCGTGGACCAGGAAGGCTTCCGCAGCCTGATGCAGGAGCAGCGCGTGCGTGCCCGTGAGGCCCGCAAGGCACTGGGCGATCTCGGCTGGGCCGGCATCAGCTTCGGCAAGGACATTCCGGATACGGAGTTTATCGGCTATGACAAGGAAAGCTGCGAGGCAAGTATCC
Source organism: uncultured Clostridia bacterium (assembly GCA_946411545.1). GTDB lineage: Bacteria > Bacillota > Clostridia > Oscillospirales > Oscillospiraceae > Limivicinus. The sequence continues at coordinate 3,428 of CAMKEK010000150.1, read as the reverse complement.
TTGCGACCGTACGCGAGGGCGAGACAAGCAGCTTCGTCTCCGAAGGCGACGAGGCCATCCTTGTTCTGGACAAAAGCGTCCTGTATGCCGAGATGGGCGGACAGCTCTCCGACACCGGCACCATCCGGAAAGACGGCTTTGTCTTTGAGGTTCAGAGTGTCCAGAAGAACAAGGGCGGAAAGTTCATGCACAGCGGCGTTGTCCGCTCCGGACAGGCCATGGTCGGAGACACCGTCACCGTGACAAGAGACGCAGACCGCCGCGCAGCGCTCTGCCGCGCCCACAGCGCGACCCACCTGCTGCACAAGGCTCTGCGGGAGGTCCTGGGCGAGCATGTGCACCAGGCCGGTTCCCTCGTGGATACGGACCTGCTCCGCTTCGACTTTACCCACTTCTCGGCCCCCACGGCGGAGGAGCTCGACGCGGTGCGCGAGGCGGTGAACCGCGCGGTTCTCGCCGATTTCCCGGTGGTCACGAAGGAAATGAGCCTCGAAGAGGCAAAGAAGACCCACGCCGCGGCCCTGTTCGGCGAGAAGTACGGTGAGGTCGTGCGCGTGGTGGATATGGGCGGCTGGAGCCTGGAGCTCTGCGGCGGCACCCACGTTTCCAATACCGCGAAGATCGGCAGCTTCGTCCTGGTCTCCGAAGGCTCGGTGGCCTCCGGTGTGCGCCGGATCGAGGCCCTGACCGGACTGCGCGCGCTGCAGTATAACCGGGAGCAGGAAAAGCTTCTGCTGGATGCGGCAGCCCGTTTCAAGACCGTGCCGGCCGAGCTTCCGAAGAAGCTGGATCAGCAGGCCGCCGAGCTGAAGGAGCTCCGCCGCAGTCTGGAGCAGCTGCGTGACCAGGCAAATGCAAGAGGCGCGGACAGCGTTCTGGAGAAGGCCGAACAGGTCGGCCCCGTGAAGGTGGTGGCCTTCAAGACGGAGGGCGATCCGAACACGCTTCGCAAGCAGGGCGACTCCCTGCGGGATAAGGAGCCGGCCATTGTGGCGCTGATGGCGGCGGTGAACGGAGAGAAGCTGAGCTTCCTGTGCGTCTGCGGCAAGGAAGCCGTCGCGGCCGGCGTCAAGGCCGGAGACCTGATCCGTCAGATTTCCGCCATCGCCGGAGGAAAAGGCGGCGGCAAGCCTGATTCCGCCATGGGCGGCGGCACCGACGTCTCCAAGCTGGACACCGCCCTGGCAAGCCTGAAACCGTTTGTAGAAGAAATCGTATCAAAATAAGATAAAGGAGCGGTTATCATGAACGATTGTCTGTTTTGTAAAATCATCGCCGGCGAGATCCCCAGTACCAAGGTCTATGAGGACGACAAGGTCTATGCCTTCCGGGACATCAATCCCCAGGCGCCGGTCCACGTGCTGGTCCTGCCCAAGGAGCATATGGACTCCGCCAACGCCATCACCGCGGAGAATGTGGGCAATGTAGCGGCCGTTTTTGAGGCCATCCCCAAAATTGCCGCAGCGGAAGGCCTGTCTTCCGGCTACCGTGTGATCAACAACTGTGGCGCCGACGGCGGCCAGACCGTGATGCATATCCACTTCCACCTCATCGGCGGACGGAAACTCGGAGAGCAGATCGTCTGATCAAAAATAAAAGGAGAGGGAAAGATGCGTAAGCTTGCCATTGCCTGTGCTTCAGCAGCGGCTGCCATCTTTCTCTCTTTTTATCTTCTGCCGCGAAACGTCATCCTGCCGCTTGCGGGCCTTTGCGCGCCGGCGGGTGCGATCCTGCTCTGGAGAGGGAAACGGACACGGCACGGCGGTGTGCATGCGGCATTTCTTGTGCTTCTGGGTGGCGCGCTCGGCCTGGCATCCTATGCGCTGCACTGGAACGCGACCATCGGCCGTGCCCTGGACTGGGACGAGACGGAACAGCGCATGTCCGTGTGCCTCCTGGAGACTCCCGAGGTCTTTGAGCGCTATACCCGCCTGCTGGTTCAGCGGACGGAAGCGCCGAAACTGGACCTCATGCTCTATGTCTATGACGGTGAACTTCCGGAACTCCGTCCGGGCGACGTGCTGGAAGTAAGTGCCCGCTTTCGCCGGGCCGATCTCCGCCGCGGGGAGAAAAACAACAACTACATTTCCAAAAACATCTACCTGACCGGGACGCTTCGCGAACTGGAAAAGACAGGAAAACGGCACATAACCCTGCGCACCGTGGCCGCCTCCTGCAGCAGACGGATCTCCGACCGGGTGGGGACGCTTTTTCCTGACCGGGTCGGCGTTTTCATGAAAGCCCTGATGCTGGGCGAGAAGACGGACTTCTATCAGGATTTGCCCCTCTATGCCCGCATGCGGGGCGCGGGCTTTATGCACATTGTGGCCGTCTCCGGGATGCATGTGGCGTTTCTGGTGGGAATGATCCAGCTGCTTTTCGGAGCACGGCCGATGTCGTCGGTGGCCGGGATTCTGCTGGTCAGCTTTTTCGTTGTGATGACAGGCGCATCTCCCTCCGCGGTTCGTGCAGGCATCATGATTTCGATTCAGCTTCTTGCTCCCATCTTTCGAAGGGAGAACGACGGGCCGACGTCCCTGATGGCGGCCCTTGCCCTGATCCTGCTGGTGAATCCCTTCAGCTGCGCCAGCATCAGCCTGCAGATGTCCTTCTCAGCGATGGCGGGGATGGTCCTCCTGGCAGGCCCGCTGACCCGGAGCATGCTTGCCGCCTTCGGTGCGTCGGAGCGGAGCCTTCTGCGTGTGCCTGTGGCCACGGTCGCGGCATCCCTCGCCGTGCTGGCCTTTTCCGCGCCCCTGTCGGCGCTGCACTTCGGAACCCTCGCACTGTATTCTCCGCTGGTGAATCTCCTTGGGCTTTGGGCGGTATCCGCCTGTTTCTGCCTGGGATGGTTCAGCTGCCTTGCAGGGCTGATCCTGCTCCCGCTCGGCAGAATCTTCGCCGCCCCGGCGGCTCTGCTGGTGCGGTATCTCATATACATTGCCGGGCTGATCTGCCGCCTGCCTCATCATCTGATCAGCATGGCGGGGGTAGAGCGGAAGCTCTGGCTCGTGCTCTGCTACGTGCTGGCCGTGCTGGGATGGCGGGCGAGGGCATCCCACCGCTTCCGCGTGCTGATGCCGGTTTCCCTTGCGGTGTTGTCTCTTGCGCTCTGCCTCCGGGCCTCCGGCCTGCGGTACCTCCGCGCCGACGCGGTGGCGGCGGCGCTGGATGTGGGGCAGGGAGAGTGCGTCTGCGTCCTCTCCGGTGATACCACCCTGATGCTGGACTGCGGCGGAAGCAATCTGGAGAACGCCGGGGAGACGGCCGCCAACTACCTGGAGGCCGCCGGACGCGGCCGGCTGGACCTGCTGGTCCTGTCCCATCTCCATGACGACCACTGCAACGGTGTCGAGATGCTGCTGGAACTGGTTCCGGTGGAGGAGATTATCCTGTCTCCGGACGCGGATATGGAAGAGGGGAGACTC
>CAMKEK010000149.1:0-4214 GCA_946411545.1 uncultured Clostridia bacterium | reverse complement strand
GGAATTATATCACAGTAGGCTCCGTTTCTCAAGACTTCGATTCCATCCCCCGCAAAATGTTTCGAAGATGGAGATAAAGGTCCGCGTTCCGGGGTATATTTCTGCCTGTTTTCTGCTTTTCCCTATTGCCAAACCGCGCCGGAACTGCTATAATCACCGAGTAATTCAATTACAAAGGAGTTTTCAACCATGAATAAAACTGAACTTGTAAAAAAAGTTGCCGCTGAGAACGCGCTCAGCCAGAAGCAGGCCGCCGCTGTTGTCGACAGCGTTCTGGGTGCTGTCGTCGATACCGTCGCCGCCGGCGAGTCCGTCGCGCTCTTCGGTTTCGGTACTTTCTCCCTGAAGCATCGTGATGCCCGCGAGGGCCGCAATCCTGCCACGGGCAAGACCATGCAGTTCGCTGCCAGCAACACCCCCGTCTTCAAGGCCGGCAAGGCGTTCAAGGAGAAGGTCAATAAGTAAGTTCTATTCAATTCAAAAGAAGCAGCTGGATTTCAGCTGCTTCTTTTTCTGCCCGGCGCATGCCGCCGATTCTTTTCCGGGAGGTGAAACCCATGCTGCCAAAGGACCCCGTCATGCTGATGAGCGTCCTCAACACGAAACTTCGGGACGAGTATGCTTCGCTTGAGGCCCTGTGTGATGATCTGGAGCTGGACCGGGACGAGCTTATCGCCCGCCTGCACCAGTCGGGATTCGACTATGACCCGGAGCGAAATCAGTTTCGCTGAGACTTGCGGTCAAAGATGCAGCACTGCGGTCTGAGCGGGCGTTTGCAAGTCCACGGTCAGTGTATTCCCGGAGTATTCGACAACATTCGGGCAGCGGGACAGGAATTCATCCGGCGTCGCGATCACGTCATAGCCCACGCCGCCCCGCCGGAAGTGCATCGGGACCGTAATCCTCGGGCGCAGCTGCTCCACAATCTCCAGCGCCTGCGCGGCGTTGATGGTATAGTACCCGCCGATCGGAATCAGAAGGACATCCGGCGCCGCCAGCGTCTCAATCTGTTCGCGGTTCAGTTCCGTCCCCAGATCCCCCAGATGAACCAGCTTCATCCCCTCCGCGTACAGGACATGGATGGTGTTTGCGCCTCTCTTTCTGCCGCAGACCTCGTCATGCCAGGACGGAATCGCGTCTACCCGCGCGCCGAAAGGCTTTCCCGTCAGGCTGACACCCGCCCGGAAATTATGGTCTCCGTGCTCGTGGCTGCAGAGCACGGCATCCGCTTCCAGACGCAGCGGTCCAAGCCCCGGTACTTTTCCGTCCTCATACGGATCCAGGACAACGCTCCCCTCCTGTGTTTTGACGGTGAAGCATGAATGACCGTTCCAGGTAATTTCCATCTCCGTGTACTCCTTTCCGTCTGCCGTATGGCGGCAGCGTTTATTTTTTCCCCGCATCGATTTGTTTTACTATAACAGAAATCCGAAGCCGCTTCAAGACGCGATTTGAACGCACATAAGCAAAAACTCATGCACTTTTCACGGTGCATGAGTTTTTGTTTTTCCCGATGCGTTGACCGGGCATTGCGGGTTTACTTGTTCTTATCCCGCTTGTTCAGTCCGACGGACTGATACCAGCTGTCCGTAAACGGATCGGAGGGATCCGGCGCCTCGTGCTTACCGCGGCGGCGCGCCGGTTCCGGCGCTTTCTCCGGTTCGGGTTCTTCGGCAGGCGTTTCCACTTCCTGCTTCGGAAGCTCCTCCGCCGGTTCCGCGGCGGGCTGTGCCTCCGGTTCCGCGGCGGTCGAAGCCGTCGGTTCCTCTTCAAAGATCTCTACCTCAAGATCCGGGAGCTCTTCTTCCTGCGGTGCCGCCGGCTCATCAAAGCTGCCAAAGTCCGGAGCTTCAAACCCGGTTTTTCCGCTGTCGCTTGCCGCCTCGGAAGCATAGCCGGCAGATGTATATCCGGTGTAGCTTGAGGGCGTCTTGGGCGTCGGATCCCGATAATCGTCCAGATTGAGGTCGAAGTCTTTCATCAGATCCATGGTTGGATCGTCGTCCTGTGCCGGTTCCGGTTCGGGTTCAAAGTCCAGATCCGGAATCACCGGGGCAACCGGCTTGCGGGTGTACTCTTTCCCTGAGGGGTAGCGGAGAGTTTCCTTGCCCCCGTTCCTTTTGCCGGAACGACGCTTTCCGCCGCCCAGCTTGCCGGAGCGCTGCAGGAAGAAGAACACCAGGGCAACCGCCACGGCCGCCAGCAGGAGCAGGATGATCCAGACGATCATCGATGCGCCGTCTCCGGTCTTCGGTGCTTTCGACACGTTGAAGCTTCCGTCGATCTGCTTGGATGCAGAGACGATGGTGTAGTTGTGTCCGCCGCTCTTCAGGCTCTGAATGTACGAGGACTTCAGCGTGATAATGGTGCTGCCTTCCTTGACGGTGTAGTTGTCGGTAGGCACCTTCGCGCCGTCGATCAGCAGGTACTTGAACTCCGCGTACGGGGCATCCGAGCGGATGGTAAAGGTATTGCCATAGTAGGCCGTGGTGGTGGTGGCGCGGCTGCTCTCGCCGGAGGAGCCGGTGATCTTCAGCGTTCCGTCCACCATCGTGATATCATAGTTGGCCGTGACATCCGTGTTGCCGGCGGTAATCTTGACGTTGCTGACTCTCTTGGTGTAGACGCCCGGATCAACAGGACCGTTCTTGATGGTGTTGCCGTTGCTGTCAAACACCTCGTAATCCGCGCTGAGGGAGTGGTTGGAATTGGCCAGAGCGGTGGCTTTCACGCTCTTATTGTTCAGGGCCTTTCCGTCGTAGACCTTTTCGTCCGAAACGGCCGTCAGGGTCAGCGGGTACTTCGTCACGGTGAGCGTGCCGGAGTAGTAGTTGATGTTGTACTTGCTGTTGTCCACGGCCGCGCCGTTCGCCGACTTGATGACCACGGCCTGGATCTCGTTGGCACGGGTTCCCACGTCGGTAATCACGGACGAGGGCTTAAACGTGACCTTCTCGATCACATCGCCGTCCACAAGGCCGTTTGCGGTGTACTCGTTGAGCTTGTGCTCCGTTCCGTCATAGGGGAAAGTGCCGGATTTGGCCGTGATGGAGAGCGAGACATTGCTGCGCTGCTGACCGGAGGCTCCGGCGTTGATGGTGATGGTGCCGTTAACGGTGCGGATGCTGTAGTTGCGCGTTACATCGTTTCCGTAGGCATCGACGACACGAAGGTTGTTCAGATCGATGCTGGTGTTGAAGGTGGTGGTGCCGCGGCCAACGACAAAGCTGCCGGTGAGCGAGTGCCCGGGAACCAGGCCCTCCGCCTTGAAGCCGTTCTTGAAGGTGCCGTCCGGCGTGCTCAGACTGGAGGCAACAACCTCCGTGCCGTTGGTCGTGAGCGAGCCGGAAATGGCCGTCACCGTCAGGTCGCGCTGTACAACGGTCAGTGTGCCCGGGGTGGAAATGAGGACATACTTGTTCACGTCCACATCCCCGCCTGTGGCGGTGGTCACCTCAACGGAGGTGATCCGGTTCGACTGATTGCCGACATTTGTAATGGTGGCTTGATCGCTGAAGTTGACCTTGACCAGCTTGTCCCCATTGACCAGGCCGCTGTAGTCATATTCGCGCATGGAGTGCGCCATGCCGTCATAGGTCCAGGTGTAGGAGCGCGGATTGACGATCAGGTCATAGGTGGTGGGGGCATTGATGGTGATATAGCCGTCCTGCGTCTGAATGCTGTAGCATCTGGTCACATCAAAGCCGTTTGCGGTAATGCGGACCGCCTCCGGGTCGATGCTCGTCTTGAAGCTTTCCTTGCCGCTTCCCTGTACGAAGCTGCCGGAGAGGGTATGGCCGGTCATCAGGCCTTCCTGGCGATAGCCGTTGACGAATTTGCCGTCCTGGGTGCTCAGACTGGATGCGACAATGTTTTCGCCCTTGGTGTTCAAAGTGCCGGAGATTGCGATGAGCTTCAGGGGTCGCTTGCTCACCGTAAGCGTTCCATTGTTAACTGTGAAGTTGGGGCTCGCAATAAGCTGTTCCTTGGTGAAGGCCACTTTTCCGTTTTCGTCCACCAAAGAAAAGTCCTTCAGGGTGTCCACCGTATCCGGTTCCGTGATGCTGTTATACTCGACATGCAGACGGTATTTTCCAAGATCGCCGGAAACCGAAACCGCAGTGCTGTCTCCTTCTTTCGTCAGCGACGTACCGTCATATTCCTTGCTTCCCGACGCGATGTTCAGCGTAGCCTTCGGGATCGTGGGCTCCGGC
>CAMKEK010000148.1:0-4234 GCA_946411545.1 uncultured Clostridia bacterium | reverse complement strand
GCGAGAATCTCTTCCCTGGTCATTTGCTTACCTCCATGCATTTGAGTCGGTACAGGTACTTGGCTTTTGCTCTCCGCCTGGCCTCATAGGCGCGCAGCTCCTGCGCGGCCCAGTTGCTCTCTCCGGCTTCCAGGCCCCGGGCGAAGATTTCCGTCGCATCGTTCGCGGGGATCGACACGATAGAGACATCGTAAAGTTTGGAGATCTCCAGGATCGTGCGCTTCACCAGGATCTTTCCGGTGTCGTGATCCTCGATCACCTCCCGCTTGTCGCGCTTGACGGTGAACGCGAAGGACATCTTGTCGTAGTAGCCACCGCGCACGTCGGCGTAGAGCTCCGGGCCGCCGGAGACGCCAACCAGCTCCGCCCGGCAGAAGAGGCCGTGGTCGTCCGGCTTTGCGCTGAGCGTCTCGTTCCGGTTGCGGGCGTACACCTTGCCGTGGTGATCCACCTGCAGGATAAAGTCGCTCATGTCGCAGCCGTTGAAGGCCCCGCGGTCGACGCACTCCTGCACCTCGTAGTCGTCCCACCGGTACAGCGTGTAGAACTGGTCGAAGGTCGTCGCGTAGCCCTCGACCACGCACTTCTGCTCTTCGTCCGCCCTGGCTTCCATCGGGGCCGCCATCTTTCGGAACTCCCGGCCCTGGCTCAGCTGCCGCTCCAGCCAATCAGGCAGGATCGTTTTTGTCTGTTCCATTGTCCTCCGCCTCCTCGCTCTTCTTGTCCTGCGGCGGGTTCGCCGCGTCGTAATACTCGCCCCGGATCGGCAGCCGGTCGCCCAGCTCAGGCGGCAGCGGCGGCAGGTTCCAGATGGCGCGGATCTCGTTCACCCGCATCAGGCCCCGGTCGGCCATCTGGGCGGAGACGTTCAGTTTGTCCCGGTTGGACATGTACTGCAGCCGGTTCGAGGTGAAGAAGATCCCGTTGCCCGCGGCCCGTTCCCGGTCGGTGAAGGTCATCCGACTCAGGGTGTCGCTCAGCTGGATGCTCACCCATTCGATGCACCCTTCATAGAACGCGCTCCAGGCGTCGCCGAAGGCCTTGTTCTGCAGGACGTCCTCATTCACGCCGAAGTAGTTAAAGACGTTCTGCTGGATGAGCTTCATCTGATCGGCGTCTACCGTGAAGGGCTTCATGTCGATCTGCTTCACGTCCGCCCAGGTGTTCGGGAAGAGCAGCACGCCGCCGGAGCCGCTGGAGAGCTGCTCCCGGTTGAAGCGGTCGCGCTCTTTCTTCAGGTCTTCGGCTTTGGCGAAATTTGTCAAGCGGGCCATGAAGCGGAAGGTGGCGCTGTTTTTGATCGCCTCCGGGATCCCCTGCTGCTGCATGGTGATCAGCTGCATCGTGGGATCCAGCGCCGCGTTGGTCTCGCCGAACAGGTCGTGCCGGTACTGGTGCCGGGTCAGGATCCCGACCTCCCGCAGCTCCATCGCGGCGGTATTGCCGGTCTCGAACCGGAACCGCAACCAGGGCAGGCCCCGCTCGTCCTGCACCGTCTCCACCGTCGCCGGCAGGATCGGCGCATAGCCGGTCATGCGCCCCAGCTCGTCCCGCACCGGCACCACAAAGGCGGTGTTTTTGACGTAGAGCACGGTGGCCACCCGGTAGAGAAACTGCGGCCAGGTCTGCCACGGATTCGGCCCGCTGCGCACCGCCGCCCGGAGCGTCCCCTGGGCGCTGCCCTGCACCGAAACCTCCAGCTTGCTCACCGCCCGAGCGATGGCATCGATGGACGCGCGGATCAGCTCGGACTCGTACAGTTTCCCGTTCCAGCTGCTGAAAGCCGGGGTGTAGCCGGTCAGCGTCCGCCAGATGCTCCCCTGATCCATGGTTTTCGGACGCCGCCCGAAGATGGCCTGAAAGAGACCCATACTCATCACCTCTCGTTTTTCAGCTGCTGCCCGATCTCGTCGTGGTAGCAGGCCCGCATGCACATGGCGTCCAGCAGCGCCGCCGTGCCGTCGATGTGCCGGCTCTTCGCCAGCTTGGCCAGGCGCTTCCGGCTGTTCTCCGCGTTCAGCTTCACGGCGGAGTCCAGCAGATGCACCTTCAGCAGATCATTGTCCCCGATGTCGAAGGATCCGTCGCCGAACCGCCCCTCGACCTCGTTGATGATGCCGGTCAGGTTCTCGCCCTGCTTGACGTCCGACATCTTGAAGCCGTAGGCCGTCATGTCCTGCACCAGGTAGCTGGCCCCGTACGGGTCATAGCCCACCGCCAGCGGCAGGATCTCATACTCCTCGATCAGCGCCCGGAACCAGTTGTAGCAGTCGTGGTAGTCGATGTAATTCTCGCCGCTCAGGGTGAGGAGTCCCCGCTGGGCGTAGATGTCGTAGGGCAGATTGTCCCGGGCCTTCGCGTCCTTGATCTTCGCCGCCGGCAGGAAGAAATGCGCGATCACGTGGAGCTTGCCCGCCTGCTCGATCACGATGCAGCAGGCCGTCAGGTCGGTGCTCTGGGAGAGGTCGATCCCGCCCACGCAGTAGCTGCCCCGGAACTGCTCCAGCGTCAGCTCGTCCCCGCAGGCCTCCATGATCACCTCCGACCGGAGCCACGCCGTCGAGCTGTTCTGCTTGATGCAGCAGTATTTGGTCAGAAACTCCGTCTTCCGGCTCATGGAGGTGTAGGCGCTGTCGATCTGATCCAGGATGTAGTCCGTGGAGACCGACACCCCCAGCCCCGGCAGGCTCTTGCGCAGCTCGTTGATGTCGTCCCACTTCTGGACGTCGTCAATCATGTACAAAAACGGGAGCAGCCGCGTCTCCCGGCTGTCCCCGTTGAGCCATGCGGTGCTCCGCTTCATGAGGTCGTCGTAGATGCCCTCATCCTCGTACCCGCCCGAGGTGATCATCAGGGTGATCGGCTGCCGGCGCGAACCGGTGCCGGAGACCATGACCTCGTATTGCTTCAGCCCCCGTTCCCCCGGCCAGGAGGATCCCTCGTCGCAGACGGTCAGGTGCGGGTTGTAGCCGTCCGCCTTCCGCTCGTTGAATGCGATCTTCTGGATCGTGGTGTTGCTGGAGGCAATGTAAAGATCATTTTTCCGCCGCTTCGTCCTGGACGCGAACGCCGGCTCGTTGTCCACGTTGAAGGTGAACGCGCTGTAAACCAGGTTCGCCTGATCCAGCTTCGGGGCCACGCAGTAGATCTCCGCGCCATACTCCCCGTCGCCGTAGGCCATGTAGTCCATGATCGCCGCGGCCTGCAGGGTCTTGCCCATCTTGCGCCCCTCGGTCACGAACACCTCCCGGAAGTGCCGGCACCCGTCCGGATCCACGACCCCGAAGATCACCGAGATCATGGCCCGCTGCCAGAGCTGCAGCTTCAGGTGCCCCGGCGCCAACGCCCCCTTGTTGTGCCGGCAGAACGTCTCAATGAACCGGATCGCATTGTTCGCTTTTTTTTGGTCGAAGATCAGCGTCCCCGCATCGATCTCCCGCACGATCCGCTCATACAGCAGCCGAATCCACCGCCCCACCACAATGGAGCCGTTCCGGATCCCCTGCCAGTAGGCGAGGATGTAATTATCCATCCGCACCCTCGCCCTTCAGGAACGCGTCCAGCGCGTCCGACTCCGGCGCCTCCGCCGGCACCATGTCCTGCAGCTGCCGGATGATCGCCTGGTAGTTTTTATCCAGCTTCACGAACAAGGCAGCCTCCGGCCTCTCCCTGGTGTAGGGTTCCACCTTGTCCGACTGCTGGAAGAGCTCCGTCAGCCCATTCTCCTGCAGATCCGCGTTCAGCACATCCAGCTTCACCCGGATCCGCGCCGCCTGCACGATCAGCCCCTGCGCCAGTGCCAGCATTTTCGGCGGAAGTTCCGCATAGATCTGCTGTAGTCTCTTGATCTCCGACTGTTCCGTGATCTTTTTCGCCAAACTTCTCGCCTCCTCGCCTTCCCTGGGGGTGGGGTGTTCTCCTGCGCGCGCCTGCGCAGGGGCCTGTGTACGCGCCGTGGAGCGGAAGATTGATGCGCAGCCGGACTCGCCAGGCAAGACCTGTCACCAATCCGACCAGGGGGGGCTATCGCGCCGAAACGTGCCCCGTCTCGTCTACCGCCCAGCGCGGCGGTGTGCCGTCCGTGTGCTCCGCGTCGTGGCAGTCCTTACACAGCAGCTGCAGGTTGTCCCAGTTGAGCGTGATCGCCGGGTCGGTGATGTTCTCCGGCGTCAACTTGACCTTGTGGTGCACCTGCAGCGGCATGTCATGGCTGCCGGCGTTGATGATCCCGCGC
>CAMKEK010000147.1:0-4240 GCA_946411545.1 uncultured Clostridia bacterium | reverse complement strand
CGGAAAGATTAAAAAATCAGAAGCATGCATGAAAATGCGTCTTTTCGTTGACAAACAAATTACACGGGCATATAATCAGCCCATCAACAGGAAGGAGCGTCCAGTTCTGATGCGTAACAACCGTCACAGCTTCATGATGATGGCGATGCACATGTGCAGCATGTGCATGATGATGCGCGCGCAGAATTCCGCTTCGCCCGATTGATAAGCCATCTGAAGATCAGATTTTCAATATTCTGACAATAAGAGGACTTGGATGCGAGCGAGCGTCCGGGTCCTTTTTTGTTGTCGGAACAGGACAGGAGTTGGACAGGTTTTATGATTGAACTCAGCCACATCTCGAAGACCTACGTCGCACCGGACAAAAAGGTCATCGCACTGGAAGATGTGAACATCCGGGTCGAGGCAGGTCAGGTCTACGGGATTGTCGGATATTCCGGCGCTGGCAAGTCCACGCTGGTACGATGCATCAATTTTCTGGAACGGCCGGATGCCGGGAGCATCCGCATCGACGGCTTCGGAACCCTCGAGGTCCGGGGCGGAAACGCCTTCTACACCCCGGAGAGCGGCGGCCAGTCGGTCCGCCTCACCGAGAAGCATCTGAAGACCCTGCGGCGCGATCTGGGGATGATTTTCCAGCACTTCAACCTGCTGGACCGGGATACGGTGTTCGACAACATCGCCTATCCCCTCAAGTACACCGGGCGGTCCAAAGAGGAGATCCGGTCGCGTGTGCTGGAACTGCTGGAGCTGGTGGATCTGAGCGACAAGCTCAGCGCCTATCCCTCCGAGCTCTCGGGCGGACAGAAACAGCGCGTCGCCATCGCGAGAGCCCTCGCGAACAACCCGAAGATCCTGCTTTCCGACGAGGCCACCTCGGCGCTGGATCCGGACGCGACGGAGTCGATCCTGAAGCTGCTGAAGGATCTGAACCGGAAGCTGAACCTCACGATCGTTCTGATCACCCATGAGATGGCCGTGGTGAAGTCCATCTGCGACCGCGTGGCGGTCATGGAGAACGGCCACGTGGTGGAAGAGGGCGACGTGTACGAGGTCTTCTCCAACCCGCAGCAGCCGATCACGAAGAAGTTTGTGAACACCTCTTCGGGCATGGGCCAGATCAACCGCCTGATCCGCGAGAACTCCTCGGTGCTCAATTCCGACGCGACGCTGGTACAGTGTACCTTCTCGAAAGACAGCGTCGGAGAGGCGCTGGTTTCGGATGTGTCACGCCGCTTCGGCGTGAATGTGAACATTATCCTCGGCAACGTCGAGCTCCTGCGGGGCAACCCCCTGGGAGGCCTGGTGGTCCTGATCGACGGGGAAGAGGAAAAACGCAGGGCCGTAATCGAATATCTGCGGGCCCATGATGTGAGAGTGGAGGTGATCGCGCGTGGCTGAATGGCTGGCGAGTATCATGCCGAATGTGATGGCATATACGGACAAGTTCGCGGACAGCTGTCTGGCAACGGCACAGATGTTCCTGATCGCGGGGGGACTGACCTTCGTCTTCGGCGCGGTTTTCGGCATCCTGCTGACGGTGACGAGACCCGGCGGCATCGCCGAGAACAAGGCCGTCTACCGCATCGTGGATCTCGTTACGAACATCTTCCGCTCGATCCCCTTTGTGATTCTGCTGATCTTCCTGATCCCGCTGACCCGCCTCATTGTGGGAACGGCCATCGGTGTCAAGGGCGCCATCGTTCCGCTGGTGTTCGGTGCGGTGCCCTTCTTCACCCGGCAGGTTGAGGTGGCGCTGGCGGGCGTGGACCCCGGCAAGGTCGAGGCGGCCACGGCCATGGGCAGCAGCAAGCTCGGTATCATCTTCCGCGTGTACCTGCACGAGGCGGTTCCCGACCTGATCCGCGTGGTGACGGTTACGGCGATCAGCCTGATCGGCCTTACCACCATGGCGGGCGCGGTCGGCGCCGGCGGCATCGGAAGCTTCGCCATCAACTACGGACAGAACCTGCATCACCAGGACATCGTGAATGTCTGCGTGGTGGTCCTGCTGGTGTTCGTGTCTCTGCTCCAGACCATCGGCAACACCCTGGCGCGGCGCACCACCAACCGTGCGCTGTTTCATAAGAATATCAAATAATCAAAACAATATGGAGGAAAACAAAATGAAACGTACACTTATCACTCTGATTTCTGTTCTGCTTCTGGCCGCGCTGGTCGCCGGCACCGTCTCCGCATCCGCCGCGTCCCCGGTCCTGATCGGTATTCCCGACGACGCCACCAACGGCGGCCGCGCCATCAAGCTCCTCGAGAGCGTCGGTCTCATCACCGTCGATCCCGAAGCGGGCTGGGTTCCCGAGCTGAAGGATGTCACCGGGTATCTCTACAACATCGAGATCGTCCCGACCCAGGCCAACACCCTGCCGGCTACACTGGACGACTTCGGCGGCGCCACCATCAACGGCACCTATGCCATCCCCACCGGCCTTGTCCCGTCCCGTGACGGCCTCGCCATCGAAAGCCAGGCAGACGCCACTGGCGACTCCGGAAACCCGTTCGTGAACGTTGTTGTCGCCCGTACCGAGGACAAGGACAACGAGCTCTACAAGACCATCCAGGAAGCTTTCCAGTCCGACCTCGTGGGCCAGTACCTGATCGCGAAGTACAGCGAAGCCTTCATCCCCGCCTTTGAGTACAAAGACACCGAGTACACCAACGAAGAGCTCCTGGACCTCATCGACAGCTACAAGACCGACAAGAAGGGCAAGACCGTCGTGAAGATCGGCGTCTGCGGCGCCTCCAACGAGCACTGGAACGCCACCCAGTACGTCCTCGACCAGAATGATGCGAACATCTACCTTGATCTGGTGGTCTTCGACGCCTACAACCTCCCGAACGAGGCCCTCAACAGCGGCGAAATCGACCTCAACTCCTTCCAGCACAAGGCTTACCTCGCCAACGAAGTCAACTCCCAGGGCTATGAGATTGAGACCATCTTCGACACCCTGATGGCCCCCCTGACCCTGTATTCCAAGCAGTTTGACTCTGTCGACGCGCTGAAGGCCGCCGCCGGCGAAGCCGCATAAGCGATCCGGCAACAGAAAACCGCACAGGCGCCCGCAAGGGCGCCTGTTTCAGATAAGAGGACAAAGATCGTACAGGAGAGAACAGAAACCATGAACGAACTGGAACAGAAGCTTTACCGCCAGGTGCAGGAAGACCACGACTATGTCGTCGGGCTGCGGCGCTGGTTTCATCAGCATCCGGAACTGGCAAAAGAAGAGAACATGACCGCCGAACGCATCGAACAGGAACTGGACCTGATCGGCGTGCCGCACCGGCGCGTCGCGGTGACGGGCGTCTATGCCGAGATCGAAGGCACGAAGCCGTGTGAGGGGGAAAAGCGCTGCATCGTCCTGCGCGCCGACATCGACGGTCTCCCGGTAACGGAGGCAAACGGCGTCCCGTATGAGAGCCTCTGCCCCGGAAAGATGCATGCCTGCGGACACGACGCCCACAACGCCTCCCTGATCGGCGCGGCACGGATCCTCAACCGGAACCGGGACCTGTTTTCCGGAAAGGTGATCTTTACCTGGCAGCCCGGGGAAGAGGTCGGCTACGGCGCCCGACCGATCATCGACGGGGGCAGCATCGATGAAGCGGACCGTTCTTTCGGTGTGCACATGGCGTCCAATGTGCCGGTGGGATCGCTGGTTCTGATGCCGGGGCCGAACAACGCCAGCGTGGACTGGTTCCGGATCCGGGTCCACGGTCTGGGGGCACATGTATCCGTCCCGCAGCGCGGTGTGGACGCCGCGTACATCGCAAGCCAGATCGTCGTCTCGGCGCAGGCGCTGGTGACCCGCCGGACCAGCCCCATGGACAACGTGCTCATCGGAATCGGGAAGATCACGGCCGGGACGGCCTATAACGTCGTTGCCGAAGAAGCCGAGCTGGAGGGGACGATCCGTGTCTTCTCTCCCGAGATTCGCCGGGATACGAAAGCCCGCCTCGAATTCCTGGCAAAACAGACGGCCGAGATGTTCGGCGGCACGGCGGAGCTGGACTGGAACGACAACACTTCCGCCCTGATCAACGATGCGGAAGCCACGGCGGAAGCCCAAAAGACGGCGTTCTCCCTTTTCGGGGCAGATCATGTGATTACACAGCGGCAGCCGGATCTGGGTGGAGACGACTTCGCCGAGTACATCCTCCGGGTGCCCGGCTGCTACGCCTACATCGGCTCCGGAAATCCCGCGAACCCCAACACCCAGGCGGC
>CAMKEK010000146.1:0-4241 GCA_946411545.1 uncultured Clostridia bacterium | reverse complement strand
TTGATGATGTTGCCCTTGTAGAGTTTGAGCTTTACCTTGCCGGTGACGCGCTCCTGGGTCTTGTCCACGAAGGCGCTGAGCGCTTCGCGCAGCGGGGTGAACCACTGGCCGTTGTAGACCAGCTCGCCGAAGGTGATGGAGAGCTTCTGCTTCTCGTGCATGGTAAGCTTATCGAGGCACAGGGTCTCAAGAGCGCTGTGCGCCGCATAGAGGATCGTGCCGCCCGGGGTCTCATACACGCCGCGGCACTTCATGCCGACGAGACGGTTCTCCACGATGTCAATCAGGCCGATGCCGTTCTTTCCGCCCAGTTCGTTCAGCTTCAGGATGATCTCCTTGGCGCTCATCTTTTCACCGTCCAGCGCCACCGGCACGCCCTGAACAAAGTCCAGTGTCACATAGGTGGGCTCATCCGGGGCCTGCAGCGGGGAAACGCCCATCTCCAGGAAGCCCGGCTTTTCATACATCGGCTCGTTGCCGGTGTCTTCCAGATCCAGGCCCTCGTGGGACAGGTGCCAGAGGTTCTTGTCCTTGGAGTAGTTCGTCTCGCGGTTGATCTTCAGGGGAATGTTATGCGCCTCTGCATAGTCGATCTCTTCGTCACGGGACTTGATGCTCCACTCACGCCACGGGGCGATGATCGGCATGTTCGGTGCAAAGTGCTTGATGGCCAGCTCGAAACGCACCTGGTCGTTGCCCTTGCCGGTGCAGCCGTGGACGATGGCGTCCGCGCCTTCCTTCAGGGCGATCTCCACCAGGCCCTTGGCGATGCAGGGACGCGCGTGGCTGGTGCCCAGCAGATAGTCCTCATACACGGCGCCCGCCTTCATGCAGGGGATAATGTACTCGTCCACATACTCATCCGTCAGGTCCAGAACATAGAGCTTGGATGCGCCGGTCTTCTTCGCCTTTTCCTCCAGGCCCTCCAGCTCGTCCGCCTGACCCACGTTGCCGGAGACGGCAATGACTTCACAGTTGTTGTAGTTCTCCTTCAGCCATGGGATAATGATGGAGGTGTCAAGACCGCCGGAATATGCAAGAACAACTTTTTTAATATCGGATTTATTCATAATATTAGCTCCTTATTGAATATTTATGCGGTGATTATAGGATGCATTTCCAAAAAAGTCAAGTATTCATTTTATATTTATGCAGAGTTGCAAAGTCTGTCTCCGCGCGCTCTCCGCTTCTTATGCAAATAGCACAATACCCGCCCGGCTTTCGCCGGGCGGGTAAGAGCAGGGGCCTGATTCTCTTTGTTTTTCGTGGGGTCAGAGGTGTTCGCTCAGGAAAATATGTCCGTCCTCTCCGGAGAGCATCACCAAATATTCATGCTCTCCCTCGCTGTCGCGCCAGCGCAGCATGGTGCTGGGCAGATCCCCCGGGAAAAGCAGCGCCATCTGCAGTGCGCAGTCGTTCAGCTCGCCGCAGTAGAAGAGCTGCTGATCCACCGCGAAGCTGTCCGCAAAGGATACGGAGCAGATCTGCACATCCAGCGCTGTACCGCTGAACACCAGCAGGCAGGCCTCTCCCCCGTCGCCGATCACGACCTGATCCACGATCTCAACGTTTTCCCCGATCAGCTCGTCCATCGTCCGGATCGTCACTGCGGCCGTGCCCTCGGCCGCGGTTTCTGTCCAGCGGGAGTTCAGAGCCGTATAAAGTGGCCCTGCATCCTCCGCGGCCCGCTCCGAGAACAGCAGTTCCCCGGTCTTCGGATCGAAGCAGAGCAGCTCGTAAACGGTCTTCTTCGGTCCGATGCCGAGATCGGTCGCCGTGCTGACCAGGAAGGCGCAGACCGTGTCGTCGGCACGGAGCACGGTGACAAAGCGCTCGCCGCAGCAGGCTTCCGGCAGGTTTCCATACTCCCGGGCAATGGTGAATCCGTCCTCCGCCGCCTCAAGCATGGCGTTGTATCCGTAGGTGTCGGAAGCCGTCTCTCCCGTTCCGGTATACCAGGCATCCTGGCGGGCTGCCATGGTCTCCATGATTGCCGCCGCAGCCTCCGGGTACCGGCTCGATTCCAGCCGGACATTGTCCCAGGCGTATTCCAGGATCCTTGTCCTACCCTCTGCCGGATCGAGGGCGTCCTTTCTTGTGCGCTCAATGTGGATCAGCAGTCTGTCCTTTGTTTCCTCCGGCTCTGCCGGTACGAGTTCTGCCGACTGGTTCTGCGTGATTTGAGGCTCTTCCTGGGGCATGGCCGCCTCTTCCGCGGGAGCCGCCGTCGTCTGCGGCTGCACGCTTTGCACGGACCCTCCCCCGCAGCCGCCGAGCAGCATGCTCCCGCTCAGGAGCAGGCCAAGAACAATTTCTTTATAACGAAGTTTGCTTTTCAAGTGTCTCCACTCCACTCTTTTCACTTCATTTACAAGTATAACATGAGCTCACTCGGAGCGCAAGGCGATGACAGGATCTTTCTTTGCCGCCACATCCGAGGGAATCAGCCCTGCGATGAAGGTCAGCACCACGCTGATCAGCACCAGCAGAACCGCTCCCGGCGCCGGAAGGGAGGAATTGATGGCCATGATTCCGGTGAGGTCATGGACGATGATGTTGATGGGAATATTCAGCAGGACCGTCACCAGAATCCCGATGAGTCCGGCCGCCAGCCCCACAATGAAGGTTTCCGCGTTGAAGACCCGTGAGATGTCCCGCTTCGACGCCCCGATGGCCCGCAGAATGCCGATCTCCTTCGTCCGCTCCAGAACGGAGATATAGGTGATAATGCCGATCATAATGGAGGAGACCACCAGCGAGATGCCCACGAAGGCGATCAGGACATAACTGATAACATTGATGATCGTGGTGATGGAGCTCATCAGCAGCGCGACCATGTCGGTATAGTGGATTTCATTCTCTTCGTCTACGGTCTCGTTATAGGCCTCGATGGCTTCGGAGATGCTGTCCTTGTTCTCGAAGGTAGACGCGTAGAGATTGATGGCCGAGGGGCTGTCCAGGTCCACGTAGCCCAGCTTTTTGAGGGTATCCTTCAGCGTCAGCTCGGCATAGACCGGCGGCATGGCGTTGTCGTAGATCCAGAGATAGTCGTCGTCGTTCAGGGACAGAAGTTCAAAATCCGCCGCCAGCTGGCGGTCGGAGAGTTGCTCGTACAGGGATCGCATCTGGGCCGCATACCCCGCTTTGACCTGCTCGGACATCATCTGCCGCACATAGTCAAAGAGCGTGTCGTCGTCCAGGTCCTCCAGCATGCTGCGGTACTCGGGATAATAGTCCAGAACGGTTTTTTCAATTTCGGCCCGATCCATACCGCCGAGCTGCTCATCCAGCATGTCGTTCAGCGTCGTCTCATCCGGCTCGCACATATAAGTAACATAGAGCTTGGCGATCTCCGCTTCCGTCGCGCCGGCAATGTATTTCTTTGCGGCGTCCTGTTTCTTTGTCTTGCTGAGGGCTTCGTTCTCATCATCCAGGAACGGCAGCCCTGAAAAAACGTCCGTCTCCGGGTCGGCCAGCTGCTCCCGGACCAGGGTCTTTTTCTCCGCCTCCGCCATGATGTGCTCTACCAGCGCGTGGGTGTAGCCGATGGCGCCGGTCATCATCCCGGACAGGGCGTCCGCGTTCTGGCGGATGACCCCCACCAGATGAACCTCCAGGCCGTCCCGGTAGAGGGACTTCAGTCCGAGCTGTTCCGCCGTCAGGTCCAAAACCTCGCCGTCCTCGATGCGCCAGGTATCCGCCGGATAGATATAGCGGAAGCTCTTGCTGCAGAGCTCTTCGTAGCTCCAGCTCTCCTGCTTTTTTTCCACCGATTCCGCCGTGAGGAAGGCCTGCATGTCATCGGCCACGGTGGAATTGGACTTCAGGCCGAGGGCATAGAGCACCAGGTCCGAGATTTCGTTGTTTTCATCCACCACCAGCACGGCCTCGTCATAGCGCTCCGGCCAGTGGCCGTAGAGCAGATCATACTGGTCATAGAGCAGCGGGTTCACCAGCCCGTCATCTTCTCCCGGGAGCATCTCCTGCCAGACATTGGCAATGGAGTAATACTGGCCGTAGGTGGAGAAGAAGCTGGAATAGTTTCCGCCGTAGATGGTGCTCATGGTGTCCTGCAGCAGCTGCACGATGTCGGTCTTGACGATGTTTCCGTCCGGATCCTCGGCATAGAGATTCATATCCAGGTCATAGCTGTACTGCACGGAGCTGATATAGTCCCGGATGCCGCCGGTGTCCGCGTCGAGAAAGGCCTTGAAGTCCCGCAGGTTGTTTGTCTCCTTCTC
>CAMKEK010000145.1:0-4243 GCA_946411545.1 uncultured Clostridia bacterium | reverse complement strand
ATTTCACGGGATGGGAGTATCTTGTGATCTGTCTGTCGTTTTACTTCCTGTCGCTGTCCCTGGTCCTGTTCCTGGCCTCCCGCAGAGAACAGAAACGTGTGTTCTTCAGCTACCGTTCGATCCGATTCCTCGGCCTTGCCATCTTCTTCTTTGCCCTGAGCTTCTTTCGGACCGAATATCTGCTTGCATTCCTGAAAGGGCGAAACGCCGGAACCGTCTGGACGCTGCTGCTTGGGATTATTTCTTCGGCACAGACCTTTGTGCGCTGGACCGCTTATCTGCTTGCGGTATTTGCCATTCTGACGGCGGTGAGCAATGTTGTGCTGATGCGGCACGAAGGCGTGCGGCTGGCAAACATGCTTGGAATCCTGGTAGCGGCTGGAATTGTCGGCGGGGCGCTCATCGGAATCGGACTTTCCAATTCCAGACTGACCTTTCCGATGCGTAACGTTCTTTGCAATGTCTACGCAGGACTGTTTGTCTATTTTGAATGCCTGCTGACGGCGACGGTAATCCGCGCGCTGGAAGCCGGAAAGCACGAACCTTCCTATGATAAGGACTACATCATTATCCTTGGATGCCGAATCCGGCAGGACGGGACGCTCTATCCGCTGATCCGCGGAAGAGTGGATCGGGCCATCGAATTCGCGCAGGCACAGGAAGCGGCCACCGGAAAAGCGGCGGTTCTGGTACCCAGCGGCGGACAGGGGAGTGATGAGCCTATGTCAGAGGCGGAAGCCATGGCAGACTATATCCGAAGCAAAGGCATGTCCGATGACAGAATCCTGGTAGAGAACCGCTCCCAGACAACGAAAGAGAACCTTGATTTCTCACGGAGTCTGATCAGGGAAAGAGAAGAAAACCCGAAAACCGCATTTTCCACCTCAAGCTATCATGTGTGCCGGGGCGGGATTCTGGCGGAGGAAATGGGATGGAACATTGACGGCATGGGAAGCCGTACCAAATGGTATTTCTGGCCCAATGCCTTTTTGCGTGAATTCATCGGCCTGCTGGCGGAGAGCTGGATGCAGCAGCTGGTCGCGGTGGGGGTTATTGGCGTGCTCAGCGGATTGCTGACATTAATTATGTAAACCAGGAGAAAATATGGCGGAGAGAATTAAATTGATGGACGACAGGGAAATAGAAGAGATCACCGGCGGAGCTTACACAGGATCCGTTTTTGTCTATACCGTACAGGAGGGGGAAAGCCTTTCGGTACTGGCGCATCGCTTCGGCACTTCGGTCAGTGTGATTGCGGAGCTGAACGAGATCAAGAGCGCGAAGAACGTGCAAGCCGGAATGAAGCTCCTCATTCCGCTGAAGGCCTGAACGTACAAGAAAAAAAAAGAACCCCCGACAGCCTTAAAGACTGTCGGGGGTTCTTTTCAAAGCGATCAGCCGACCAGATTCAAAACCAGGGTCAGAACGACAAAAGCAAGTGCAAACCACTTTGTCGCTTTGGCAAGCTTGGCATCCAGGGTCTTGGCTTTCCCTTTGGATAAAAACGTCTCAGCACCGCCGGAAATGGCACCGGAGAGGCCGGCGCTTTTTCCGCTCTGCATCAGAACGATGACGGTCAGAGCAAGACCGGCAATCAACTGAAGTACAGCAAAGACGATTGTAACAGCAGACATAATGACGTCAATCCTTTCAAGAAAACAAATACTTACATTTGAGCTAAGAAACTATAACACATCGGGCCGTGAAATTCAAGTATTATTTCATGCAATCTTTGGAAAAAAGAAGAAATTCATAATTGAGGGATTGATTTTTAGGATACATTCTTTTATTATGATAACGAAAAAGCCGTTTGGTATGATCAGACGGCTTCAGCACCGAAAGGAGATTAACAAATGGGACTTATTCATGCAGCGATCGGAGCCGGATCCGGCGTTCTTTCTGACCAGTGGAAGGAGTATTTTTACTGCGAAGCCTTACCAAATTCCGTTCTGGCGACCAAAGGACGGAAGCGTTCCACACTCCGCGGTGGCAACCACGGCGTAGACAACATCATCACCAGCGGATCGGTCATTGCCGTTGCGGACGGACAGTGCATGCTGATTGTCGAGCAGGGAAAAATCGTCGATGTCTGTGCGGAACCGGGCGAATACCAGTATGACGCATCCACCGAGCCTTCTGTCTTCACCGGCAATCTCGGAGACAGCATTTCCGAGGTCTTCAAGATGATCGGAAAGCGCTTTACCTTCGGAGGAGAGGCGCCGAAGGATCAGAGAATTTATTATTTTAACACCAAGGAAATCACAGGCAACAAGTACGGTACCCCGTCGCCGGTGCCGTTCCGTGTCGTGGACCAGAATGTCGGTCTGGACATGGACATCTCAATCCGCTGCTTCGGCGAGTACAGCTTCCGGCTTGCCAACCCGCTGCTCTTTTATACCAATGTCTGCGGGAATGTGTCATCGGAGTACACCGTGGAGCAGTTGATCGGGCAGATGCGTACCGAGCTTCTGACGGCGCTTCAGCCTGCCTTTGCAAGAATTTCCGAGATCGGCGTGCGCTATTCCGCGCTGCCCGGTCATACCAAAGAGCTGGCAGATGCGCTGAATGCCGAGCTCTCGCCGAAATGGCTTGAGTTCCGCGGAATCGAAATCGTCTCTGTGGGCGTATCCAGCGTGAAGGCCAGTGAAGAGGACGAAAAGCTCATCAAGGAACTGCAGCGCAACGCGGCCTTTAAGAACCCGACGATGGCGGCGGCGCATCTTGTGGGGGCCCAGGCGGCCGCAATGCAGGCTGCCGCGGCCAACGAGAATGCGGGGGCGGCCATGGGCTTTGTCGGAATGAATATGGCGCAGGGGGCCGGCGGAATCAACGCCCAGAACCTCTATCAGATGAACGCCCAGAAGCCCGCCGCACCTGAGCAGGCGGCGGATACCTGGACCTGCCCCTCCTGCGGTCACCAGGCGAGCGGCAGATTCTGTGCCGAATGCGGCACCAAAAAGCCGGAGACGGTGGTTGTAAAAGGATGGACCTGCCCGAGCTGCGGCAGCGTGAACAAGGGCAAGTTCTGCACCGAATGCGGCACCAAGAAGCCGGAAGGCGCACCGATCTATCGCTGCGACAAGTGCGGCTGGGAGCCGGAGGACCCGACTCACCCGCCGAAGTTCTGCCCGCAGTGCGGCGACCCGTTTGACGCAAACGATATCGCATAAACTTATCCAGAAGAGAGGAGAAGCGTGACATGCCGGGGGAGAATACGATTCGAAAACGGTTTTTACCCGGAATGCTTATGCTTCTCCTTATGGTTTTCGCTCTTTCAGGCTGCGGCCGGATGACGGATACCAGCGGACTTTCCGGACGATGGGTTCTTGTCCGCGGAGACAGCGACGGCGTCCTGCTTCCGGAAAGCCTGATCAAAGACAACAGGCTTACCCTTCGCCTGGATCCGGACGGAAGCGGCGTGCTTGGAGAAAACACGTCACAGGGCCGGATTCTCTGGAACTATGAAGACGGGAAGATTCTCCTTCAAGCCGGTGATGCCGCCCTTTCCGGTACGGTGCAGGGAAACGAACTGCTCCTGCAGGGAGAAGAGGAAACCCGGCTTCACTTTGTGCGGGACACTCAGAAGGAAGCGGCGGAAGAGAAAACCGCGCTCCCGGCGGAGGCCTTTTCCGGCGGCTGGTACGGCTGGTGGAAGATTGAGGATTCCAAGGGAGAAATGCCTGTCAGCTGGTACGACTGCTGCGCAGTGTTTGAAGCCCAGGAGGACGGCACGGTTCTTCTGACGCTCTGGGATGAGGACGGAAGCAGGGCGGAGCCCCTTTCCCAGGTCCGGTTTATCACGGAGGAGGAAGGGACGCTGGTTTCCGTCAGCGGTTATTTTGCTTTCATGGAGATTCAGGGCGGACAATGGCGTCTCACCGAACCGGATCCGGCCATCCTGATCCCGGATATCATGCATGATGCAGAGGGTGAGAGTTTTCGCGCGACGGTTTACATGAGGCGCTGGGGCGAAGACTGGAACGATACACCTGAAGAGCAGAGACCCTTTTATTATGAGGACTGGTATCTTCCACTGTTGAAAGAAAAGGCGGAACTGCCCGATCAAATACCGTGGCAGAGCCTTGAGGCGAGAAGAGAGCGTGCGGAAGAGGCGCAGGCCGCGCTTCCCGACAGGAGTTGAACATGGCGTCACAGATCACGAACTATCAGTGCCCGTCGTGCACGGGACCGCTGCGCTATGACGGCGCCAGCGGAAAGCTGCAGTGCGATTACTGCGGAAGCA
>CAMKEK010000144.1:0-4247 GCA_946411545.1 uncultured Clostridia bacterium | reverse complement strand
TGAATCATGCGATAGCGGATGGATTTCTTGTGGCAAATGTTTACAGGCTGCTGGAAAAGGAAACCGCAGCTTTCTGTGGACGGCTTCTCTAGAATTTGAGAGAAATCCTTGACCTTCACATCGTGTGAGGGAATATAATAAGGACAGAACAAAGCACCTGCGTGTGAGAAGAAAAGAGAATTAAGGGAGAAACAAATGGCTTTTGACTTCAAAAAGGAATACAAAGAATTCTATATGCCAAAGAACAAGCCCGGGATTGTGACGGTGCCGCCCATGAACTTTATAGCCGTTCGCGGAAAAGGCGATCCCAACACAGAGGACGGCGAATATAAGCAGGCGATCAACATGCTTTACGGAATTGCCTTCACCATCAAGATGAGCAAACTCGGCGACCACCGGATTGAGGGATATTTCGACTATGTTGTTCCGCCTTTGGAGGGCTTTTGGTGGCAGGACGGAATCGTCGGGGTTGACTACGCCCATAAGGAGAACTTCCGCTGGATCTCTGTGATCCGCCTGCCGGACTTCGTGACCGTGGAAGACTTCAACTGGGCCGTCGAGGAAGCGACGAGGAAAAAGAAAGCCGACTTCTCGAAAGCGGAGTTCCTGACCTGCGACGAGGGCCTGTGTGTTCAGTGTATGCATATCGGGCCTTATGATATGGAACCCGCCACGGTATCTCTGATGCATGCGTACGCGGAGCAGCAGGGGTATCTTCCGGACATCACGGACAAGAGGCTGCACCACGAGATCTACTTGAGCGACGTCAGAAAAGTGGCCCCGGAAAAACTGAAAACGGTAATCCGGCACCCGATCCGGAAGGGATAATCATAAACAATAATCGGCGGCATAAGGTCCCGCCTTGCAGAAGAAAGAAGGGCAGGCAAAGGAAGAAAATGTGGAAATGATGGCCTAGAAGACGGTGAAAGAAAAAGAATCATTTTAACAATTGCCATAGGAACAAAAACAGGAGCCGGTGCATCCAAAGGGATGTACCGGCTCCTGCCACCCACGGTTGGTTTATCCGGCGGATTCAATCTCCGTCACGGTGAGGACCTCGCCCTCGACCCGGAAGCGGACCTCCAGCCCGGCAAAGCCCATGCCGTAGAGGCGGTGGGGGTCATCCTGATAGCGGGGACGGGGATCATGAGCGAGGACGGCGCGCAGCCCGCCGCGTTTCTCCGGCGGGACTTTTTCTTCCAGCTCCGGGGGAAAGTCCACCTGCAGAAGGCGCCCCGCATCCGGGGCAAAGCCGCCGACGGCATCGGGAACGCTGTCGGCATAGGGAATATAGGGCTTGATGTCATAGATCGGCGTGCCGTCGACCATGTCGGCCCCCGCGACGATCAGGGTCGTTCCCAGCGCCTCGTCCTTCCGAAGGGAGAGAAGCTTCACACAGGAGAGGCCGAGGCCGTTGGGGCGGAAGGGCGAGCGGGTTGCGAAGACGCCCATGCGCGTGTTCCCGCCCAGGCGCGGCGGGCGGACGGTCGGGGACCAGTCGCGTCCGGCATTCTCGGAAAAGCCCCAGATGAGCCAGAGATGGGAAAAGCCGTCTATCCCGCGCAGCGCTTCGTCGACCCGATATTCCGGCTCAAAGACGACGGTGCCCTCCAGCGCCTCGGCGAGGCCGGCCTGACGGGGAATGCCGAACTTTGAAGGGAAATCGGTCCGGATATGGGCGATGGGGCGGATCAGAAGATCGTGGGACATGTCAGCATCGCTCCGTTTCGAAGTTCTGTGCCGGGAGGGGCAGGCGGTCCAGCTGGAAAGTCTCGGACCAGGGGTTGACCGACATGCGCTTTTCCACGATGGCCTGCAGCATGGGCTCGGCCCGGGTGATGACGCGCCCGTTCAGGCGGTCGATCCCCAGCTCCGTCAGCGCCGGGCAGCAGCTGACACTGGGACCGGTCAGGATGACCTGAGCCCTGCGGCTGAGTTCCAGCAGACGCGGCAGGGTTTTGTTGATGGCGGCGCTGCCGGTGATGATGACCACGTCGCAGTCCGGAAGAAAGAACTCCGCGGCACTGTCGGGGTAGGCGCCGGGCTTTTCTTCCCGGTCCATGATCCAGAGCTTCGCCGCCGGAGCCAGAAGCTCGGCCGTGATGTTGCTGTGGCCGATCATGTGGCCGATCATCCCGACCCGCTTCCCGGCGAGGTCCACGCCGTCCAGGGTCTTTGCCTGCGGCTGCAGGAAGGCACAGTCCGGACGGTTATAGAACGCATTGACGGCGGCGAGGGCTTCGCTGGCTTCCTCCATGTTCCAGGAGAGAACCGCCGCGGCGGCCTCCTGCAGAGGACGGCCGATGA
The DNA here is from genome assembly GCA_946411545.1 of uncultured Clostridia bacterium. GTDB lineage: Bacteria > Bacillota > Clostridia > Oscillospirales > Oscillospiraceae > Limivicinus. The sequence goes on along the minus strand of CAMKEK010000144.1, from coordinate 1,940 downwards.
GTGTGTCAAACATTCTGGGGACGGTCTCGCCGGTGGTATGCATGGCGACGCCGCAGCTGCCGTCGTTCAGCACGGCGGCTGTCCAGGAAACGCCGTGGACCAGTCTGCTGACTGTGCAGCGGCTGTCGATGCCTTGCAGCAGAATATCGTAGTAATCAGTCGAAATCATGAACTTCTCCTGTGTGTTCAAGGGTGATTGGATCCGAAACAATGTGGGACGGAACATCGTCATTATAATCTGCATACGGAAGGAATTCAACCGGAAAAGGAAACAAACGGGAACAAGGATCTTGCACTTTTTCGGGGAAACGTCTATACTTGCGGAAGATCAAAAAGGAGGATACTGCCCTATGCCATGCACCACCGTACTGGTCGGAAAAAATGCCAGCAATGACCGTTCCACCATGATCGCCCGGACGGACGACGGCCATTTTGACGTTAAGAAGCTGATTGTGGTCGAACCGAAGGATCAGCCGAGAAAATACAGAAGCGTCCTCTCCCATCTGGAGATTGAGCTTCCGGAAGAGCCGCTGCGCTATACCGCCTGCCCGAGCGTCGATCCGAAGGACGGCATCTGGGCGGCCACCGGCATCAATGCCGCGAACGTCGGCATGACGGCCACCGAGACCATCACCTCGAATCCCCGCGTCCTGGCGGCGGACCCGCTGGTGACTTACCGGGCGGCCAAAAGCCGGAGAGAGAAGGAGATCCCCGGAGGGATCGGGGAAGAAGACATCGTCGTACTGGTCCTGCCCTATATCCGCAGCGCCCGAGAAGGCGTGCTGCGCCTGGCGGAGCTGCTGGAGCGGTACGGCACCTATGAATCCAACGGGATCGCCTTCAACGACGAAAACGAAGTCTGGTGGCTGGAGACCATCGGCGGCCACCACTGGATGGCCCGGCGGATCCCGGACGACCGCGTGGTGATCAACCCGAACCAGTTCGGAATGGACAGCTTCGACCTGGAGGATGCCTTCGGCGCCCGGGAGGCGCATCTCTGCTCGAAGGATCTGAAGGAGTTCATCCGGGACAATGATCTGGATCTGAATCAGGACGGAAGCTTCAACCCCAGAGACATTTTCGGCTCCCGCCGGGATATGGACCACATCTATAACACGCCGCGGGCCTGGTTCATGGGCCGTTATCTGGCACCGAATTCCCACCGCTGGGACGGACCGGACGCGGAATTCGGCCCGGAGAGCGACAACATCCCCTGGTCGCTGGTTCCGGATCGGAAAGTTGCGGTGGAGGATGTGAAGTATCTTCTCTCGGCACACTTTCAGGGGACGCCGTATGACCCGTACACCGGCCGGGACAGCGGAAAGCGCGGCATCTACCGGCCGATCGGCATCAACCGGACCGGCGTCACCTCCCTCTGCCAGATCCGCAGCGGTATGCCCGACGCCATCAGGGGCCTGGAGTGGATCTGCTTCGGGTCCACCACCTTCAGCGCGATGCTGCCGGTCTACCCGAATGTCCGCAGACTGCCGGATTACCTCAGCAGGGTCACGCTCGACGCCTCCACGGAGAACCTGTTCTGGAGCAGCCGGCTGATCGGGGCTCTGGCGGACAAGTGCTTCGGGGCCAGTTCCCAGAACATCGAACGCTATCAGGATGCGGTTGCAATCCGGGGCAGACAGCTGGTGCGGGAGTACGACCGGAGAATGACGGAGAGCGGCGACTTCTCCCTGGCGGAGGAGGCAAACAGAAGGCTCTGTGAGATGTGCCGGGAGGAGACGACGGGCACTCTGAACAAGGTCCTGCAGACCGCCAGCGAGCAGATGAAGAACGGCTTCAGCCTTGCAGACCGCTGAGAAAAAATTCATTTTTCTGTTGACAGAACGTCCTATGTTGACTATTGTTGTTTAATAGCTGCTCTGGCGGCGCGATGATCCCGCTGCTGTCTCTCGGTGTGCCGGGAGACTCCGTCACGGCCATCC
>CAMKEK010000143.1:0-4295 GCA_946411545.1 uncultured Clostridia bacterium | reverse complement strand
AATATGCGTTTCAATTTGTTCTGATTTGTAGAATCTGCTTTTCCTCTCTTGACAAATCCCTGTCGAAAGACTATGATCACGCACAAGATAGAGGCGCGAGGTTCATCAGTACGTTTCTGCACAGGAGCAGCATTCCGCAGGAACCGAAAGGGGACATCGCCGAAGCGATGGAAAGCAGCTGCGCTTTGTTTCGCTGGGCCGCCGGAGAAGATCCGCCGGACTGTCACGCAAGTGGAGCGCTATCGACTACGGATGCCTGCTGGGGCCCCAGTGATTGGTTTCTTGCCGTAAACGCTCACATGCGTTTACGGCTTTTTGTTTTGCGTCTCGTCTGAATCTGATTTGAAGGAGAAACAAAATGAACAACCTGAGAAGAACGCTTTCCCTGCTGCTTGCACTCGTCATGCTGGTCGCCCTCGGCGCTTTCGCTTCTGCGGAAGGCAATACCGAGGCCGAAGAAGCCGCCGTAGCCCTGACCGACGAAGACGTCGCCGCCCTCTCCTACCTCAACGGCCAGCTCCGCGTCGGTATGGAATGTGCCTACGCCCCCAACAACTGGCAGGAATCCGAAGCCAGTGAGACCAATGTCCCCATTGAGAACGTGCCCGGCGCCTATGCCGAAGGCTACGACGTTCAGATCGCCCGCATCATCGCCGATCAGCTCGGTCTGGAGCTGGTGGTTGTGAAGATGGACTGGGACGGCCTGATCGAAGCTCTGAACCAGGGCCAGATCGACGCCATCATCGCCGGCATGGCCGACACCGAGTCCCGCAAGGAAGCCATCAACTTTACCGCTCCGTATCATGAGACCGTCTACGCCCTGATGGTAAACGCCGGAACCCAGTATGAAAACGCAACCAGCCTCGCTGACTTCAACGGCGCCAGTGTCCTCGGCCAGAAGGATACCGCGCTTGACTGGACCATCGACCAGATCGAAGGCGTCAACCACCTCACAGCCGTGGCAAGTGTCCCCGACATGATCGCCCGTCTCCAGCAGGGCACCTGCGATGCCATCGTCATTAACCTTGAGAACGCCCCCGGCTACCTCGCCGCCAACCCGGACTTCGTCGTCATCAGCTTCCCCGAAGGTGAAGGTCTGGATCCCGGATTCAAGGGTGCCTGCGTCGGTCTGCGCAAGAGCGACGACGCCCTGCTTGGTCTGGCGGATGCGGTCCTGGCCACCATCGACCAGGAGCAGCGCGATGAGCTCTGGGAAACCGCTCTGACCAACCAGCCCACCTGATCTTATCATCGCAAACTGATCTCAACTCAATCTGACCTGAAATCGGCTCCCCGGGTATCCCGGGGAGCCACATAAAAGGAAGTACACGCATGAATCGAACCGTCAAGGGCAATTTCATCACACGGGACCATCCCTACGTCTTTCTCGGAGGCAGTCTGATCGCACTGCTCGGTCTGAGTCTTCTGGCCGGCGAGCCTCACGCTCTCAGTTTTCTGACAGACAATCTCCCCGGTACGCTCTGTCGGATCATCTTCTGGGGCTTTCTCGCGTTGAGTGCGCTGGCTCTGGTGATCAAACTGACGAATTGGAAGAACTACCGCGACAGCTTTCTGTGCACGCCTGGCCTGAAGCTCGTCTCCCGCTGGTTTTCCTATCTTGTGGTGCTGGCCTGTCTTCTTGCGCTGCTGGACCGCGGCCTGCTGCAGCTGATCGCCACCGTACAGACCTGCATGCAGCTGGAGAAGAATCCCCAGGGCTTCGGCTCTTCCATGATCTACATGAGCGTCAAGAGCAAGGATATTCTGCTGGCCGGTGTCTGGACCACCGTCCGCATCGCGCTGCTGGGTACCGCCATTGCCTTTGTGCTTTCGATCTTCATGGTCTTCCTGAGGATTCAGGAGCCTGACAAAAGGGACAACGATTTTGTCAAAGCGCTGAAATGGCTGGCAAGTCACTTCTCCCGCTTTTATATCTTCGTCATCCGCGGCACGCCGATGATGGTTCAGGCTTTGATTTTCTATTATTTCGGCTTCAATCTTTTCAAGCGCACCAACATGTCCGTCACCGAGATCAACCAGGTCTGGAGCTTTTTCATCTCCGGTCTCTGCACCGTCTCGCTCAACTCCACGGCGTACCTGACAGAGGTCCTGCGCGGCGGCATTCAGGCCATTGACCGCGGTCAGACCGAGGCCGCCCGGTCTCTCGGCATGAGCAACTGGCAGAGCATGATCAAGGTGGTCTTCCCCCAGGCGGTGAAGAACTCCATCCCCGCCATCGGCAACGAGTTCATCATCAACATCAAGGATTCCTCCGTTCTCTCGGTCATCGGCGTGATGGACCTGATGTACGCCACAAAATCCGTCAGCGGCATCTATTTCCGCTCTCTGGAGATTTACTGCGTGGCGGCAATCCTTTACCTGATCCTCACCTGGCTGTCTTCCAAGCTGCTCCAATTCTTGGGCAAAAAGCTTGACACCCCGGTGAAAGGGATTCCCAGTTCGAACTGAGGAGGCGCGACAATGGACGAATGCGTACTGAAAATCGAACAGCTGGAAAAGTCCTTCGGTGACCTCCACGTGCTCAAGGGTATCGATCTGGAAATCCACAAGGGCGAAGTGGTCTGCATCATCGGCGCCTCCGGCTCCGGCAAATCCACCCTGCTGCGCTGCATCAATCTTCTGGAGGAAGCCGACGACGGACACATCTGGTTTGATGGACAGGATCTGATGGATCTGAACGTGAACCTCAATGCCCTGCGGCAGAAGATCGGCATGGTCTTCCAGAGCTTTAACCTCTTCAACAACAAGAATGTCATCGACAACTGCACCCTGGCGCCCATGACCGTGAAAAAAGTGCCAAAAGCAAAAGCGGAAGAGGTTGCCGTCCGAAACCTGAAAACGGTCGGCCTGTCGGACTTCATTTATGCCGACTCGACCCGGCTTTCCGGCGGTCAGAAGCAGCGTGTCGCCATTGCGCGTGCACTCTGCATGGAGCCCGAAATCATGCTTTTCGACGAGCCCACCTCCGCGCTGGACCCCGAGATCGTCGGCGAAGTGCTGGATGTCATGAAGGCGCTGGCCGCCGAAGGAATGACAATGGTGGTCGTGACCCATGAGATGGCCTTTGCCAAGGAGGTCAGCGACCGCGTTGTATTCATGGACCAGGGTGTGATCCTGGAACAGGGCAGCCCGAAAGAGATCTTCGGCAATCCGAAAAACGAGCGTACCCGGGAGTTTCTCAGCCGCTATCTGGAGGACAAGCTGGAATGAATCAGGTCTTTTCGTATTTTGACAACGAGGCTCTTTATCCGGACCTGGATGTGGACGCCGCGGTCTCCCATCTCTCGGATGCGATCCGCTGCAGAACGGTGAACTACGAAGACCACAGCCGGACGGATTTTTCGGAATTTGACAGGCTGCAGGCGCTGATGCGCCGCAGTTTCCCTTCCGTTATGGCCCATGGGCAGTTTGAACTGATCGGCCATGCGGTGCTGATCACCGTTCCGGGTTCGGATCCGTCGCTTCTCCCCTGTCTTTACATGTCTCACCAGGATGTGGTCCCGGTCGTCGCTGGCACGGAGCAGGACTGGACTTATGACGCCTTCTCCGGTGCTGTGGAGGACGGATACATCTGGGGCCGCGGCACGCTCGACATCAAAGAGATGGTTTTCGGCATACTGGAAGCGGCCGAGTACCTGCTCTCTCATGGTCAGAGCTTTCGCCGCACGGCCTATCTTGCCTTCGGTGATGACGAGGAAACCCTGAACCTCGGAGCGCTCGATATCGCCGAGACCCTGAAAAGCCGGGGTGTCCGGCTGGAATTCGTTCTGGATGAAGGCAGCTGCAAACTGGAAGACGGCGCCTGCTTCGGTGCCCCCGGTCTCCCCATCGGCCTGATCGAGCTGATGGAAAAGGGCTATGCCGATCTGGAGCTCTCGGTTGAAAGCCGCGGCGGCCACTCCAACCGGCCTTTCGGCGGAAGCTCTCTTGAGCATCTGGCCCGGGCCATCACCGCCGTCACCGATCACCCCTTCCCCTGTCGCCTGCCCGAGCCGATGATCGGCACCTTTGAGGCGCTCTCCCCTTATATCACCGAAGAGCCGTTTCGGGATCTGGTCCGCGATGTGCGCGGCAACGCCGATGCCATCGCCGCTGTGAGTGCCAAACAGCCTGAGACCTTTTCCTATGTGACCACGACCATTGCCCCCACCATGATTGAAGGCGGCAGCGCCGCCTGTAACGTTCTTCCCCAGAACATGCGCGCCGTCATCAACTTCCGTCTCAACGAGGGCGACAGCATGGAAGGGGTCATGGAGCACTGCCGTGCCGCCATC
>CAMKEK010000142.1:0-4331 GCA_946411545.1 uncultured Clostridia bacterium | reverse complement strand
TCTTGTGGACATGGCTTTGAGTGCCCATTGGGCCTCCCGTGTAAAGGCCTTTGCCAATGAAAACGACGTGATCGTGAAGGTCGAGAACCTCAAGGCCCATATTCATGCCGCACAGGAACGCGCTTCGGTGCGTGCTCATTTTTTCTTCGCCTTTCGCTCCGAGCGTCCCCTTGCCGAACATCTGAGAGAGGCGCATGAGGCGATGGAAAAGATAATGCAGAAGAGCAAAACCGATAAAATCGGATAAAAACGCAGTTCTGCACAAAAATCAGATAAAGCCGTCGGTTTTCTCAACTATTGGGAAGACCGGCGGCTTTGCATATGGCGGGATCCGGCAGATCAAATTAGAATAAAGCCACCAAAATCAAAGGAGGCAAATCCATGTCCATTTCCACCACACTGAAAAAATACGGTCTCACGAAAGCCTTTGACATGCTGTATAAGGATCCGGAGGCCAACCTTGTCAAGCTCATGGACTGGGCGGACAAATTCGCAGACGGGGAATTTCCGGCTCAGCGCGCTGCGGTGCGTGCGGCGATCGAAGACCCCAACAATGCTTACTATCCCTATATTCGGCACATCATCCGTGATGTAGATCCCGAGGTCATGAAAACAACGGCGGTAAATTTCTTCATCAACGCCAACCTCATCGGCTGGCCGAGGGAAGAAGAACTGCGCGCGAAGTATAATTGCAACATACCTTGGGCCATCCTGCTTGACCCCACCTCCGCCTGCAACCTGCACTGTGTGGGCTGCTGGGCAGCTGAGTACGGCAACAAGCTGAACCTGAGCTTTGAGGAGCTTGACGACATCATCCGCCAGGGCAAGGAGATGGGCGTCTACTTCTATCTGTTCGCAGGCGGCGAGCCGTTGATGCGAAAAAAAGATATCATCCGGCTGTGCGAGAAGCATAATGATTGTATGTTCACCGCCTTCACCAACGGCACGCTGATCGACGAGGCTTTTGCTGACGAGATGCTGCGCGTGAAGAATTTCGCCCCGGCCATTTCTCTGGAGGGCTTCGGAGAGGCCACCGACTCCCGCCGCGGCGAGGGCGTTTATGAAAGAGTGCTCAGAGCGATGGAGATCCTGCACCAGAGAAAGCTGATTTACGGCATTTCCTGCTGCTACACCAGCGCCAACTACGACTCCATCACCTCTGAGGAATACTACGACATGCTCATCGAAAAGGGCGCGTACTTTTGCTGGTACTTCCATTACATGCCTGTGGGCAATGACGCATCTCCCGAGCTTCTGCCCTCGCCGGAACAGCGCGCCGAGGTCTATCGCCGCATCCGGGATTATCGCAATCGCAAGCCGCTGTTCTGCATGGACTTCCAGAATGACGCGGAGTTCGTAGACGGCTGCATCGCCGGCGGGCGCCGCTATCTGCATATCAACGCCAATGGGGACGCCGATCCCTGCGCGTTCATCCACTATGCCGACTCCAACATCCGCGAGAAGAGCCTGCTGGATATCATGCGCTCGCCGCTGTTCATGGCCTATCATGACGGCCAGCCTTTCAACGACAACATGATGCGGCCCTGTCCTATGCTTGAGAATCCGGAAAAGCTGCGTGAGATCGTGGAGAAATCCGGGGCAAGATCCACAGACATGCAGTCACCCGAGACGGCGGAGCATCTGTGCTCCAAGTGCGATTCCTATGCCTCCTGCTGGACGCCGAAGGCCGAGGAGCTGTGGGAAGCAAGAAAAATGCAAAAGGCTGCCCAAACCGGTTCAAAACAATAAAGGAGGTTTCTTCCTATGAGAAGCATATTTACTTCTGAATCAGTGACAAGAGGGCACCCCGATAAGGTCTGTGATCAGATCGCTGACCGCATCCTGGACGAGCTGCTGCGGCAGGATCCGGAGTCGCATGTGGCATGCGAGGTCACCTGCGCCACCGATCAGGTCCACATTTTCGGGGAAATCACCTCGGATGCCCGCGTCGACTATGAAGAGATCGCCCGAAAGGTGATCGCCGAGATCGGCTATACTGAAAAGGGTCACGGCTTTGACGCCGAGAGCTGCGCGGTGCGCGTCGATCTGCACGAGCAGTCTCCGGATATTGCACGCGGCGTCTGCAAAAAGGGCGGGAAAGAGATCCTGGACCACGGCGCAGGAGACCAAGGCATGATGTTCGGTTATGCCTGCCGTCAGACCGAAACGCTGATGCCCTTCCCGATCGAAATGGCGCACGCGCTGGCCAAGCGGCTGGAGTTGGTGCGCAGGACAAAGCTGCTGCCGTATCTGCTGCCCGACGGTAAAACGCAGGTCACGGTGGAATACGAGGACGAAAAGCCCGTACGGATCTCTACGGTTGTTGTGTCAGCCCAACACCAGGCCGATGTGGATATCGAACAGCTGCGAGGCGATGTGATCACCCACGTGATTCTGCCGACTCTGCCGATCTCCATGGTGGATCGAAACACGGAGTTCTTCATCAATCCCACCGGCCGCTTCGTGGAAGGCGGCCCGGCTGCGGATTCCGGGCTCACCGGGCGAAAGCTCATTGTGGACACCTACGGCGGTTACGCCCGCCACGGCGGCGGTGCGTTCTCCGGCAAGGATGCCTCTAAGGTGGATCGCAGCGGAGCCTACATGGCTCGCTATATGGCCAAAAACATCGTGGCCGCGGGGCTGGCGGACCGATGCGAGGTGCAGCTGAGTTACGCCATCGGGCTTTCGGACCCCATGTCTGTCCGCATAGACACCTTTGACACGGCCCGCGTAGATGAGGCGATCATCCGGTCAATGCTCAAAGCGCATGCGGATCCCCGTCCTGCCGCCATTATCCAAAAATTCAATCTGACCGCTCCGCAGTATTCCAAGGTCGCCTGCTACGGGCATTTTGGCAGTAACGCTGCGGCATTGCCCTGGGAGCAGACAGATATCGCCAAGGCGCTCCAGGGATGAGGGGGATACCATGAATGATTACAACAGTTATCTCCAGGCCGCAGGTGGCACCGCAATTCTTGCTTTACTGCTGATATGGGTACGAAAGAGAAATAAAAAATGATTGAATTGCCGGCTTCGCACAGACGAAGGTCACAGGCGAAGCAGTTCCTCATTCGCTATGAACAAATACAAAACTGCACGGGGGAGATACTCTGTGAAAATACAAGGAGAACGTAATATGAAAGACATGAAAAAGGTGGAGAAGGAGATCAAGGAAGAGCTCAGACAAACTTCTCGCAAAAGTCGCGCGGAGATGGATGCGCTGAAAAAGCAGGTCTGCCTGGAGACAAAGAGCTTCAAAAAGTCTGCCGGGGACGCGCTTGATGCGCATGACGTGGAACGGGAGATCCGTCACGAGCGCATCCGGGCAGAAGCTTCCCATCTTGCTGAGCAGCGTAAACTGAAAAAAGATGTGGAAACAGAATCAAAAAAGCTCAAGGATTTGATGGAGCAAAACAAACAGCTATAAAAGGTAAAAACGGGGAGGTTTGAAAATAGAATCTCTCCGTTTTACAGTTCTGCCGGACGAGTCAAAATGCACTGTCCTCACTGTTTTGGACACCCTTTCAGCAATTAATTCGCGGGAAATCTCCGGATTCTGGCTCAAAACTGCAAACACAGCCTGCTATGTGATATTCAGTGCGCTTCCCATAAGGAACATCATAAGTGACATTTACGATGTCACTTATGTGATTATGCTTCAAGCTCCCCTAGGCCAAGGCCGTCGCCGCTGGTCAGCTTCCAGACGATCCGGTCCTTGTTGTGCACCGTCATGCTGTCCACCAGTCCGGCCCACAGGCTCTCGTCGAACTCGATGATGGGCTCCGGCAGGTCCTTCACGCTCTCGATGAACCGCTCGATCTTCCTGTGGCGGATCATGATCCGGTCGATCTGCTCCATGACGGCATCGCGTTTGTATTCGGTCTCTTCATACCGGCTGACCAGCGCGTCGTATCGCTCCTTGTACTCTTTCTGGTCCTGTGCCACCCTGGCATTCCGGGCGATCAGGTCATTCACCGCCTTGGCATCGATGCCCAGCTGCTCATCCAAAATCCGGCGCTCCTTCTCCAACTCCTTGGTGTTACCGAGCCGGTCTTTTATGGCGGTGAGCTCCGTAATGTAGAATTCCCGGTCCGCGTAGAGCTTGTTCACCATCCTGACGAACGCGGCCTTGATCTCATCCTCGGTCAGGTGCGGTGTCCTGCAGCGTGTCTTGTCTTTGAACTTATGATTGCACTGCCAGACGACCCGTCAGTATTTGTCGTTGCTGTGCCAGACCTTGGAGCCGTACCACCCGCCGCAGCAACCGCAGCGGATTTTCCCGGAGAATATGGTTGCCCCGCTGTGTTTCGGATCGCGGGCTCGCTCGGCGA
>CAMKEK010000141.1:0-4361 GCA_946411545.1 uncultured Clostridia bacterium | reverse complement strand
CGAGATTGTAAGTCTGCGGATCGATATCGCAGAAGACCGGCTTCGCCCCCAGCATAACGGCGGGCTCCACCGAGGAGATGAACGTCATGTCCGGACAGAATACCGCGTCCCCCGCTTCGATTCCATAGGCCATGAAGGCCAGCTGCAGGGCTTCCGTTCCGTTGGCGCAGCTGATGCAGTACTTCCTACCCACAAACGCCGCGAGCCGCGTTTCCAGCTCCTTCACCTCGCCGCCGCCGATGAAACGGGTGCCTTCCAGCACCTTCCGGATTCCGGCGTCAATGGCGGGCTGCAGCGCACGATATTGGGCTTTCAGATCAATAAATTCCATAATAAACTCCAATGAATAATTGTCAGACAGGCTTTTCCCCGTTCAAAGAGTCCCCTCGCCGAACAGGCCCGTCATGTCCGTGGAAGCAAAGTCCCGCAGAGGCAGCCGCACCGGAAGCCCGGTCAGCTGGCTCCTGTAGATGGCCAGGACAACTTCCAGCGCCCTGCGTCCGGCTTCGGCATCCACATAGGGCAGCCTGTCGGCTGTGATTGCTTCAATCATGTCGGCATAGAGGCTGGTGTGGCCGTTGCCGTAAACGTTGGACGTGGCTTCCTTGAGGCCGCGGCTGAGCTCGTCATCCGGATCCGCATCCGCGAAGTCCCAGACGTCAATGTTGTTGCAGGAGGTCCCTCCCAGCTTGACCGTTCCGGTCTCTCCGAACAGGTACAGCGTCTCTTCCAGGTTCTTCGGATAGACATTGACCGTTCCTTCAACGGTAGCGATGGCACCGTTGCGGAACTTGAGAACCGCCATGCCGATGTCTTCGCATTCCAGATAATCATGGAACTGCTGCCGGGTCTGACCGTAGACCTCTTCCACCTCGTCGCCCATCATCCAGCGCAGCAGGTCGATGCCGTGGATGCACTGGTTCATAAGCGCTCCTCCGTCGCTGGCCCAGCGGCCGCGCCAGGGGGCCTGTTCATAATAGGCCCGATTCCGGTTCCAGCGCACATGGACGGAACCGTGGGACAGCCGTCCGAAGCGTCCCTGATCCAGTGCGGTCCGCATACGCTGCACGGCGAGATTAAAGCGATTCTGGTGGCAGACGGCCACCTTGCGCCCCGTCTTCCGGGACCGATCAATGATCCGGTCCGCATCCACCATGGACATGGCCATGGGTTTTTCGACGATCACGTGGAGCCCCGCATCGAGGCAGGCCAGGGCAATTTCCGCATGAACCCCGGAATCGGTCGCAATGGCGGCGAGTTCCAGTTCCGGATGTTCGGAGAGCATCTGACGGTAATCGGTATAACGCGCAGGGCTTCCGGTGTAACCGGTCTTCTCAAAGAGAAGGTCAATATGTTCCGGGACAAGGTCACAGACCGCAACGAGCTCCAGCCCGTTGTTCACGACAGCCTTGATGTGGTTGACGGCAATGCGGCCGCAGCCGATGAGTGCGTATTTCATTCCGGGTCTCTCCTTCAGAGCGTCTCAATAATATGTTCGAGAACCTTGGTCTGTACGCGGAAGTCATAGTCCGCAGAGGCGATGCGGGCACGTTTGCCCCAGTCGGCCCGCTCTTCCGGACTCATATTGTAGATCCGGCGCATGCCGTCCGCAAAGTCCTTCGGGGTCGGACCGTCGGTTTCGATCCCGCAGTTCTTGTTCACAAGCAGGCTGTGTCCGGACTGGATCGTGGAGAAGACCACTTTGCCGGAAGCCATGTACTCAAACAGCTTGTTGTAGTCGTAGCCGTAGTTGTTGACGCTGCTGCGTTCCCAGTGCATCAGGCAGATATCCGCCTTGCTGAGAATTGACGGGATATACTGCTTGTTGACAAAGGGCTTGAATACAAAACGGTTACTCAATCCTCGCTCTGCGGCTTTCTTTTTCAAGGGTTCGATCTCATAGCCGCGGCCCCAGATGAGAATTTTGAAATTCTCCAGGTCCCGGAGATATTCCAGTGCATCCAGCAGCAGGCCAAGGTTGTTGGCACGGCGGACGGCGCCGGTATAGACGGCGCAGAAGCTGTCGGGATCATCGAGATCCGGGTCCGGATAGGGAAACTCCCGAATGTTTCTGTCGAAAGCTTCGAGATCGACGCCGTTGTTGATGTTATAGACCCGGTTCAGGTCGATGGGGCCGCCGTGTTCCTTGTCCCAGCCGTGTTCCCGGATGTAGTCCGGAGCCCCCTCCATGGTAAAGACCATGGCATCCGCCCTGCGGTACATGAGTTTTTCACCCGCATAAAGGAGTTTTCCGATGAGACTGTCCCCTTTCACCGCGCCGTAGGCCACCAGGGTTTCGGGCCAGAGATCCCGGACCTCGCCGATGCAGGGCACCTTAAAATGACGGGCAATCTGCTCCCCGGCAAAAACCGTCAGCGGGTGGACCGAGGAGGCATAAACGACCTCCGGCGGGCCAAACTCCTTGGCGTATTCTTTCGCCACGGACAGGAGATTCTTTGTAAAGAGAAGCATGTTCTCGATTCTCGAGATGCCGTTACCCTTATAGTGGGTGGAACGGATCGGCACATAGGGCACACCGGAAGGGCTGCGCTCCACATGCCATTTCAGCCGGCTCTGGAAGAAGTCCTCATCCGCGTCCTGCTTCGCATTGCAGCCGAAAACCACCGGCTCAAAGCCGTCCTGCTTCAGCTGCTCGGCGATCCAATAGTGTCTGCCGCCGCGATTAAAGTACTGATTCATGACATAGTGATTCATGATCCATACACGTTTTCTCATGCTTCCGTCTCTTTCCGGATCATCACTTCGTTGTACTTCATCATGATGATTCCTGTGTCATAGGCGCCGATCCGGCGCTCGTTTCTGAGTCCCTGCAGATTCCGGCGGATCAGTGTCATGTGGTCGCAGCCGCTCTCATACGCATGAGGGTAGCCGCCGCCAAAGCGTGGATTGACCTCGGAGATGTAGTATTCTCCGTCAATTCTGAAAATGTCAATGTCAATCTGGCCGCGCCAGCCGGATTCTCTGACAAAGCGCTCCAGAAGCTCAAACAGCGCCGGGTCCTTATAGCTGACCGCCTTGTCCGTTTCTCCGGCACGCATCAGGAGCTTCTTCTTCGTAAACACGGAGACCAGTTCTCCCGACATCAGGTCGATATAGCAGTCTGCGCCAAACTCCTGCCCGTTCAGGAACTCCTGAATCATCAGGCCGGGCGTGTGTTCAAAGAGCAGGTCCACGGTCTCCATGTCATATACTTTGGAGATGGCAATGGATGCGCTGCCCCGGATCGGCTTGACAAAGACCGGGAAGGTGATTGCTCCCGCTTCCAGTGCTTCCCGGAACGATTCTCTGTCCGCCCAGCTGCGGGCACAGCGATACCCGTGAGCCGTGAGCCAGCGGAACATTTCCATCTTGTCCAGCGCACGTTCACAGAGCTCATAGCTCGAGCCGATCACGGCCACGCCGAGTTCTTCAAAGCGGGTCCGATTTTCTGCCAGCAGAGAGAGTTCCGGATCAATCAGGGAAAGCACGCCGCTGATCTTCTCCCTCCGGCAGATGTCAAGGACAATGTCAAGATACTTGGGATCGCTGATTCTGGGCACCAGGTAATATGCATCCGCCTCATAAATTGCCGGAGCGACGGCCTGCATGTCCGTCGCGATCACCCGGCCCTCCGGCCCAAAGGCCCTGCGGAAGTACTGCACGACCTTGTTGCGGGTGCCTGCCGAGAGAATCAGTATGTTCACGGGGTGTTCCATATCAGTATGCTTTGCTCCTGTCTACGAGGTTATGCAGAGCCTCACCGCGGATCAAGGCCGCAATGTTCTCGACCGCTCCGTCGAGGTGCGGGAGGCTTCCTTCGATAAATCCCGCCCGGTGGGGCGACATCACAACATTTTCCATGTTCTGGAATTCATTGTGGGTAGACGGCCAGCTTTCGGATTCACCGCGCTTTGGAGCGTTCCACCAGACATCAGCCGCAAAGCCGCTGATGTGTCCGGTTTGAAGCGCTTCGTACAGCGCGTCTTCCTCTATGACCGCCGCCCGGGAAACGTTCACCAGAAGAGTTCCCGGCTTCAAGGCTGCGAGGAATTCCCTGTTGATTCTGCCGCGGGTCTCCGGAGTGAGCGGGAGCACACAAATAACTATATCCGCCTCCCGCGCAGCCGCAAGGGCTTCCGCCTGCGGGAAAACGCGGTCAACGGTCTCGTCCGCGGCGCGGTGATCGCTTGTCCCGTATACCCTTGCCCCGAAGGCTTTGAACAGCCCTGCGATCCGGCCGCCGATGCTGCCCAGGCCGAGAACGCAGACCGTGCTGCCCCGGAGCATGGAGGATTTCAGGTTCAAAGGCTGCTGATCCCGGTTCCAGCTGCCGCGGCGCATTTTGCGGTCGTGGTAGGACA
>CAMKEK010000140.1:0-4365 GCA_946411545.1 uncultured Clostridia bacterium | reverse complement strand
CCATGACCGCCGAGCGCGCCGAGCAGGTCGACTTTGCCGGCCCCTACTTCTATGCAACCATCGTCTGCCTGACCAAGGCGGACAGCCCCCTGGCCTCCGCCACCGGCATTGCGGATCTCGCCGGACACAGCTGCACCGCGCAGATCGCCACCATCTGGTATGACACCTGCCTGCCCCAGATCGAAGGCGCCAAGATCATGACCGCCGCCGAGACCGCCCCGGCCATGCTGATGGCGCTGGAGACCGATACGGTTGAGTTCGTCTGCACCGATATGCCCACTGCCCAGGGCGCCGTGGCGGCCTATCCCGACATGACGATTCTGGACTTCTCCGGAACGGACGGCGACTTCCAGTTCACCGAGCAGGAGCGTGCCGAGAATGTCAACATCGGCATCTCCATGATGAAGGGCAACACCGTCCTGAAGGAAGCCATCGACGAGGTGCTTTCCACCATGACGGCGGATGACTTCAACGACCTGATGGCCGAGGCCATCTCCATCCAGCCCCTGAGCGAGGACTAAGTTTCGGAAAACAGATTCTTCCCCGCCTCCGGCGGGGAAGATGCGGTGTGCCAACCGACAGTCCGGCCCCTGAGCGAGGACTGATCTCAGACAGGCGAAAACCATCCCAGAACAAAACCGGGCGGGAGCTGAACTCCCGCCCTTTTGACGACAGAACGGACAGTAAGGAGCAGACGCATGAACAAGTTTGCACAGCTTGCGGCAGACATTACCAAGCTTTGGACCAAATACGGCTCGGCGTACCTGAGCGGCATTGAGAATACCCTGATTCTTGCGCTTGTGGGCACGGTGATCGGGTGCCTGATCGGCTTTGTCTGCGGAATTCTCAACACCATTCCCCGGCGGCAGAACGACCACCCGCTGAAGAAGCTGATCCTGACCCTGGTCCGGGTGATCATCCGGATCTATGTGGAGGTCTTCCGCGGCACGCCGATGGTGCTGCAGGCGGTGTTTCTGTTCTACGGACTTCCGTACTTTACGGACAACGCGGTGAAATTTACTTCCGTCTGGGCGGCCGCCATCGTCGTCGTGTCCATCAACACGGGCGCCTACATGGCCGAATCGGTCCGCGGCGGCATCATTTCCGTTGACCCCGGCCAGACCGAAGGCGCCATGGCCATCGGCATGACCCACGTGCAGACTATGACGAGCGTGATTCTCCCGCAGGCGCTTCGCAACATCATGCCGCAGATCGGAAACAACTTCATCATCAACGTGAAGGACACTTCCGTCATGTTTATCATCGGCTTCCCCGATTTCTTTGCGGCACACCGCGCCACGGTGGGCGCGAGTTATCTTTACTTCCCCTCGGCCACGGTGGAGATGGTGGGCTATCTCACCATGACGCTTCTTGCGTCCTTCCTGCTGCGCTGGGTGGAGAAGAAGATGGACGGCTCCGGCAACTATGAACTGGTTCAGGAGGATCAGCTTACTATGACCGCCGGAACCTACCGGCATCCGGACAGGGGAACGCCCTTCGACGAGCGCAGTAAAGAGTACGAGAACCGTGAAAAGGAGGCGGAATAAGATGGAAGACATGATTCTGCAGATTAACCATCTCTCCAAGTCTTTCGGCTCTCATGAGGTGCTCAGAGACATCGACTTCACCGTCCGGCACGGGGATGTCATCAGCATCATCGGCGCTTCCGGCTCCGGAAAATCCACGCTCCTGCGCTGTGTCAATCTCCTGGAGACGCCCACCTCCGGCGAGATTCTCTACCATGGGAAGAACGTCCTGCAGCGCGGGACGAATCCGGCGGAATACCGAGCACACGTGGGCATGGTGTTTCAGTCCTTCAACCTCTTCAACAATATGTCGGTCCTCGAAAACTGTATGGTGGGACAGATCAAGGTGCTGAAGAAGGACAGGGCGGCGGCACGGGAACATGCCATGCACTATCTGGACAAGGTCGGTATGACACCCTATATCAACGCCCGTCCGCGGCAGATTTCCGGCGGCCAGAAGCAGCGCGTCGCGATCGCGCGGGCAATGGCGATGGATCCGGAAGTGCTGCTGTTCGACGAGCCGACCTCGGCCCTGGACCCGGAGATGGTCGGGGAAGTCCTGACGGTTATGAAGGATCTGGCCGAGAGCGGCATGACGATGCTTGTCGTCACCCATGAAATGGCCTTTGCGCGGGATGTGAGCAGGCGGGTCGTCTACATGAACGACGGTGTCATCTGCGAGCAGGGAAGCCCGGAGGAGATCTTCGGCAATCCACGGAAGCAGGAGACCATTGATTTCCTGTCCCGATTCCGGGGCTGAACAGAGGCAGAGCCAGAGGCTTACGGAGCCGGCGGATGATATTGATTCCGCCGGCTCCGCGTGTTATAATCGGATTCACCAATCTGAACGGAGGCATGCGGATGCGCCCAATTTTGAGTTTGATTCTCTCGACACTGGTCTTTTTTGCCATGATCCTTGCCCTGGTGCTCAAGCCGACGGCTGCGCGCCGGCTGAGCACGGTGTTCATGACGATCGGTGTCATCGGCGGCCTGCTCATCTACGGGATCGGATACACGGAGGCGTTTCAAGGGGACCTGGCCATGACGGTGATCCGCACCCCGATGACCGTCATCCGCATGTTCATCGGCGTCAATGATCTGGACACCATCAAAAACACGGCCCCGGTTTCCACCCGGACCGGTCTGAGCGTCTTCTGGACGGTACACCTGATGGCGTTCTATTCCATGGCCAGCGCCGCCATGTACACCATCGGCGCGGGGGTGCTGCGTTACCTGCGCTTTGTGCTGGCCCGCCACGGGGACCTCACGGTGATTTACGGCATCAACGACAAAAGCGTCATGCTTGGACACCAATGCATCGAGAGGGGAAAGACCTCGGTGGTTTTCATCGCCGAAAGCGCCGACGAGGCCACGGTGAACGACCTGAATACGGCGGGAATGTCCGTTCTGACCGGGAACGCGGCGGTGCAGTGTGAACAGTCCGTCATCCGCAAACTGCGGATCCGGAAACGGAGGCTCACGGTCTACGCCCTCGACCGCGCGGAGGATGAGAATCTGTTCTACGCGCTGCGGCTGAAGGCGGCACTGGAAAAAGCCGGTGTTCCGGTAAAAAACACCCAGATTACCCTGCCCGGGGCCGAGGATATTCTGGCTCCCATGCTCCAGGCTTCGGAAGCGGCCTACGGTTTCGGATATGTCAATGTGTATGACGCGGCGGATCTGGCGGCACGGGCGCTGATCCGTACCTGCCCGCCCTGGCGCTTCATGCATTTCAATGCCGAAGGCTTTGCGACGGAGGACTTTGACTGTGTGGTGGCGGGCTTCGGACGACATGGACAGGCGGCGCTGAAAAAACTGGTCATGAACGGCCAGTTTGCAGGGAGTACCTTCCACGCGGCGGTGTTTTCGCCGAATGTGGAAAACGAAGCGGGCTTCCTGGAGGAGGACAGCCCGGAGCTGCTGCGGCAGTATGACATCCGGCGCTATGCGGCCGATGCGCGAAGCAGTGCCTTTTATGAATACATCAGGACGCATCTGGGCAGCCTGAAGATCATTGCCGTCTGTACCGGGGACGAGGCCATGAACCGGGAGATCTCGGACAATCTGATGCTCTATCTCCGGCGGAATCACGCGGAGCGGATCTGCGTCGTGCAGTGTGATGACAGCGGCGTCCGTTATCAGGAGACGCTTGGCAAACCGATCATCCGGACGGAGATCTGCGCGCTGGACTATCTCTCGGCGAAGGACGCGGACCGCCTGGCGATCCTGCTCAACAGCACCTATGACAGCTCGGAGCGGAGCGACTGGGAGAAATGGATGGCCTGCGACAGCTTCGGGAAGATGTCTTCCCGGGCTTCGGCGGACTTCATTCCCGCCTTCATCCGCATCTCCGGCAGCAGCCGGGAAGAGATCCTCGCCGGGAACTGGAATCCGGATGAGAGCCTGCGTCAGGTGCTGGGGCAGACCGAGCATCTGCGCTGGTGCGCGTTCCATTACGCCATGGGCTATGTCCGGATGAGCCGGATGGAATTCGAAGCCAACATCGAAGCATATACCCGCCTGAAGGCGGAGGGAAAGCAGCCCGGATTTCGGATCTCGAAAAACCCCGGAGAGAGAAAGCACGCCTGCCTTATTCCCTGGGAGGATCTGGACGCGCTCTCCGAGGAGGAAAACCGCGTGACCGGCCGGAACGTGGATTACAAACAGGTCGACATCAACAACGTGCTGGCCCTGCCGAAGCTGCTCCTTGCCGAACAGGAAGCGGCAAAAAAGTGAAGAAGCGGTTCCGCATACGGAAAACACCGAGCTCTCCGGTGTTTTCTTTTTTTTGGCGCTTTAGCTTGACAAAACCCCTGGTTCTACCAGGGGTGGATAAGAA
>CAMKEK010000139.1:0-4375 GCA_946411545.1 uncultured Clostridia bacterium | reverse complement strand
TGCTCGCTGCGGCCGGCGGCGGCAATCAGCTTCGAGGTTTCCGCTTCCGCCTCTTCCGGGCTCCGTCCTTCATCCACCAGCTGCTGAAAACGCTCGTCGTGCAGCACCAGCTGTTCGTCCACGCTGCGGTAAGCCGCGGCAAGCACCGGGTTTCTCCCGGCCGCTCGGCAGTCTGCAAGCATGCGCCGCAGCGGCTCGGCACAGCTCCGGTCCACCCGCATGCCGTTTTCCGCCTCCACGAGCCTCGCGGAAAAGCCGGTCTCCGAAACCGGGTTCCACGGATTCACCAGCGTGGTCAGGCGGGTGCGCGCGCCATAGGAGCGCCAGGAATAAAACCGGAGTCCGGCAAACACCATCAGGGCCGCCACCACAATAATCGCTGCAACGCGCACATAGGGGCTGAGTTTTTTGCTCAGATACGAGACCGGCATCCGCTTCCCTTCTCTCTTCTTTCCGCAGGTTCCGCCCGCCGGCTGCGGGCGTTCCCCGGTTCTGCGCCCAGGTTACCGTGGCCGCTTCCCCGGAACGTTTTCTTCATCTTATCATATTATTGTGAAAATTGCTTGAAATTCACCGATCTTTATTGAATTTTAAGATTTGCTCGGAAGGGCTCTTCCATCTTTTCGCGATCTGTGCTATACTAAACCAATCTTAACACTTTCTTAGCGCTTATATTCCTGTTTTTTATGTTGCTTTAATGTTTCATCTCTCGATCCGTCAACACTATCCGTCAATGTGAGGCTCTGATACCATGAAGAAAAAACTCAAGCAGGTCCTGATCGGGACTCCCCTTGCCGATTCCGAACTCGGAAACGAGAAGTTCAACGTCCTCTGGGGCATTCCCGTATTCGCCAGTGACGCAATCTCCTCGGTGAGCTATGCCGGAGAAGAGATCCTTCTGGTTCTGATCCCGGTGCTCGGGATGCTGTCCTATCATTATTTTCTGCCCATTGTCGCCGCCATCATCGGTCTGCTGCTGATTCTCGTTTTCTGCTACCGCCAGACCATCGACGCCTACCCCCAGGGCGGCGGCGCCTATATCGTCGCGCATGAAAACCTCGGCCAGACGCCCGGTCTGGTGGCCGGCGGCGCGCTGATCATCGGCTATATTCTCACCGTGGCGGTCAGTGCCTGCGCCGGTGCGGCGGCGATCACTTCGGCGTTTCCGGCACTCCTGCGCCATAAGGCGATTCTTGCTTTCCTGATCATCTGCCTGCTGACCTGGGGAAACCTCCGCGGCCTGCGGGAGTCCGCCGTGATGTTCGGCGTCCCCACCTATATCTTCATCCTGACGATGATCGCCCTGATTGTCACGGGTCTCATCCGCTACTCCCTCGGCCTCTATACGCCGGCGGAACAGACCGTCGTCGCACAGCAGACCGGTGAGATGCTGATCTTTGTGCTGCTGCGCGCCTTTGCCTCCGGCTGTACCGCGCTGACCGGTGTGGAAGCGGTCTCCAACGGCGTGCCGAACTTCAAGGATCCCGCTCAGAAGCACGCCAAGATGGTCCTGTACGCCATGGCCGGCTTTGTCGCCTTGGTCTTCTTCGGGGTCAGCGCCCTCATAAACCTCTATCAGATCCGGCCCAATGAGGAAGCCACCGCCGTGAGCCAGCTCGCCGGGGCGGTCTTCGGTCAGGGCAGCGCCATGTACTTTGTCGTGCAGATCATGACGGTCGTGATTCTGGCCCTTGCCGCCAACACCGCCTATGCCGGCATGCCGCTTCTGATGGCGCTGATGGCGGAGGACGGCTTCCTGCCCCGTCAGCTGGTTGCCCGCGGAACCCGCCTGAACTATTCCAACGGCATTCTCCTGCTCTTTATTTCCGCATCCATCCTGGTTTTCGCCTTTAACGGCGACCAGCATCTTCTGCTCCCGCTTTACGCCAGCGGCGTGTTTATCTCCTTCCTGCTCAGCCAGTACGGCATGCTGGTCCACTGGGTGAAGGAAAAAAGCCCCGGCTGGCAGTTCAAGTCCGTCATCAACGGTCTTGGCACCATTGTCACCGGCATCACCCTCGTCGTCATCGTCATCATGAAGTTTCTCAGCGGCGCCTGGGTCACGCTTCTGTGCATCGTCGGCCTCGTCTTTATGATGCGCGCCATCAAGAAGCACTATGACGCCGTCTCCGCCGACCTGCGGATTGAGAGCGTCGAGGCCGCAAAGGACGTGATCCGCAACGTCGCCCCCGGCAAGGTCATTCTCCCGGTCCAGTCCCTGAACCGTTCCTTCCTGAAGACACTGGACTGCGCGCTCAGCTGCGGCTTCCAGAACATCGAGCTCTATCACATCTCGGACAATGAAGAACGTGCGCAGGCGCTGAAGGCCCAGATTGAGCAGCTCGGCATCCGCGCTGACTTCCGCTATGAGATCACCCCCTACCGCAATATGAACGAGGTTCTCCTCCGTCATATCGAACAGGAAGCGGAGCATCTTGGATCCCACCGCAGCCTGATTGTCATGATGGGCATGCTGGTTGTGACCAATCCCGCGGAAAAGCCTCTGCACAACCAGACGACCCAGCGCCTCATGCGAAAGCTCGAGACCTACCGCAATGTCTCCGTCTTTACCGTCCCATACCTGATCTGATCCCGCTTCCCTGCCATCCGGCGCCCTTTTGCCGGGTGTTCATAAGACAGTTTTAATTGAAAACTGATCTTGGCATCTGGCTGCCGGGGTTGGCGATAAACGAGGAAGAGAATGAAGCGCATACAGCGCGAAGGAGGCAGCGCAAGCTGCCTCCCGTTTTTATTGGCAAATGATAAAGGAATCAGCGCCGGAAAGATCTGACGCTGATTCCTTTTATTTCTGGCTAAGTTCCTCTGTCAATCGAAGGATCTCCGGTGCGATCTCCTGCTTGCGCTTTTCCACGAGCCGGCGGTAAAGCACCGGGGCCACCAGCATACCGATCACGCCGGCCACGCACAAAAGCGCCCCCAGGAACCAGATCCTCCAAACAAGGAAGCAGCACATTCCCACGCCGAAAACGAGGGCACTGGCAATGCCGACAGCCATGGAAACAATGAATGCAGTGGTCGTGAGGCTTGCATCAAGCTTCCGCAGCTGCTCCAGTTTGCTCTCCTGCTCGGCCTGCGGCAGATACTTTTTGCGGATTGCGTCGATCTCGCTTTGCCTCTCGGCGGAATAATTGTAGGTAAAGTTCTGACTCATGATGAAAACCTCCTGATCTTTTTGACTTTCTTCATACCGCCTTGATCCTTACGGTAAAGGTACTGCCTTTGCCAAGCTCGCTGCTGACGCTGATCTCTCCTCCGACAATGTCAACCACTCGTTTGACCAGAGCCAGACCCAGGCCGTTGCCCTGGGTGGCGTGGGAGGTGTCGCCCTGATAGAACTTCTCAAAGATGTGCGCCCCGACTTCGGGACTGATGCCGCAGCCGGTGTCCGAAACCTCTACCACAGCGTGCCCGTTCTCGGTATGGAGCTTCAGCCCGACCGTACCGCCTTCCTCGGTGAACTTGATGGCGTTGGAAAAGAGATTGTTCCAGACAAGGCTTAAAAGCTCCGGGTCACTTTCTACATTCACACCGTCTTCTATCTCTGTCTCGATTTCGAGGTTCTTCGCCTCCCAGGCGTTTTCAAAGCCGAGCAGACATTCGCAGAGCTGCTCCCCCAGATCGAAATGCTCCTTCTTGGGATAGATCTGCTGGTTTTCCAGCTTGTTGAGCTTGAGGATATTGGTGATCAGGCTGGCCAGTCGCTGGGAGGCGTTGGTCACCGTGCGTGCGTAATCCCTGCGGTCCTCATCTGAAAGATTCGGCTGCTGCAGCATGGTGCCGTAATTCTGGATCACCGCCAGCGGCGTCTTCAGCTCATGGGAAACGTTGGCGATGAAGTCCGTGCGCAGGGTTTCCATGCCGGAAAGCTCCTGCACCATCCGGTTAAAGTAGTCAATGATGACATTGAAGCCCGGCTCCACCCCGCGCAGGGGCGCAATGCGGGTGCTGAGATCGCCGTCCATGACTTTCTGTGCCCCGTCGATAATGCGCTTTACCGGACGCTCCACCGTAAGGCGACGGCGCAGCAGATCTACCGCCGCGCAGACCAGGCTCAGCATAAACACATTGCCGAAGGTGACAACGGCGGCAAGCTGAATGTCGCTCTGGGCAAAGTCGATCCCCATGGATGCGCCCAAATACTTGAGAAACAGCACCATGGAGCTGGTCAGCACAAAGGCGATCAGCAGAAAGAAGATGCAGAACAGTTGAAGAAACACGACTCGCTTGCGGTTCTTTTCCTGTTTCATTTGAGCACCGCCTTGTACCCAAGCCCGTGGACCGTGACGATCTCAAAATCGTCGCAGTCGGCAAACTTCTGGCGGAGCTTCGTCATATATACGTCCACCGTGCGGGG
>CAMKEK010000138.1:0-4439 GCA_946411545.1 uncultured Clostridia bacterium | reverse complement strand
ATGTCGCTGTTTTGCATGCAAAGGAGCCGGTCTGCCGTCTCTCCCGCGCAGAATCCGTGCACATCCTTCGGCAGCTGCTGCGGCATGCTCGCCGTTCGTTCCCCGGGATGAATGACGCTGAGCCAGAGATTTTCGTCATTCTTCAGAATCACGGCAAGCCTGCCGTCCCGTGTCCCGCAGATCTCGCGGATCGGAAAGGGCGCCGTAACGGAAAACTGTTTTTTCCCGTCCAGTCCGAAGAACAGAATCTCCATCCCCTGCGGTACTGCCACAAGCTTGTCACCCAGAAGCACCGCTTCCGCGCAGTTCAGTCCGGCCCCCGGCTGGATTTCAATTTCCGAACTGCTGATGGCCGTACCGTTTTCATTCAGGAGCCGGACATAGTAGCGATCTCTGGTCTGTGTTCCCTCACGCGTCAGCCAGGATTCGTAGCTTGATTCAAGAACCACGATTTTCCCGTCATCCCGCATGCGGAAGGCCCGCGGCCGCATCTCCGAAAAATACTTCTCCAGCTCCTCCGCGCTCTCCGGCGCGGGAAGGGGCCGGTAGCGTCGGATCATGTTCCGCCTGCCGCTCTCGGTTATGATGAACAGGTCGCTTCCGTATACGTCATAGCGTCCGTCGTTAAAAAACTCCGTCTCGTCCTCATACCCCTCGGGGATCTCTACGGCTGTTCTCCGGTTGATATACGCAAGAAATCCGCCCTCGCATTCCTGCTGGAAGAGGACGGCTTCCCTTTGGTCTGAGAGCGTAACGGAGGAAGCGCGCACGGTGTAACGCTGCAGCCAGGTCTCATATCCCGGCTCCTCCGGCTGTTCTTCCGGCTGCTCTTCGATGGTTTCGATGGTTACGGATTCCTTTTGCTCCTCATGGCCGCAGCCGGCCAGCAGCGCTGCGCACAGCAGCGCCGCAAGCCCCGTCAGCAGCCAATACCGCACTCTTTTCATAGTCCGCTCCAGATAAAATATACCCTTAAACGAAATGCTCTGCCCTGATCTTTCCCGCCCGAGGCGGGGAGATCTTCCTCACCGGCCGTCAATTCCTTTAAGAAGGATAAGAATCTTTTTGCTCATCATATCATATCAGAAAAGGCGCCGCAAGGCCGGCTTTTTCTTAATTATCTCTGAATCCGTTCTTCGCCACTTTGCGAATTTGAAAATCTGTGTTATAATGATTATATCTATTCTCTATTCTCATCCCCGGATGGAAAAAGGAAGTGACGTGATACGCGATGGCTTCGAGAAACCCCGCCTCGGAAGAACAACTGAAAAAGCGCAGTGCAGCACGCGGTCTTCTGCGCGCGGGCGGGTATACCGTCGACACGCTCTCCTCCGTTCTGATTGCGATTCTCCGCGTCATCGGTACGCTTCTTTTGATTCTGCTGGTGACGGGCGCACTCTTCACCTGTATTTTTGCCTACTATGTCAAAACCTGTCTCACGCCTGATCTGGATATTTCCCTTGAAGACTATCAGCTGAGCGAAGCCAGTACCATTTGGCACCAGGATCTTGCCGGAGAATGGCAGGAAGGAATTACCATCGGCGGGGATCAGCGGCGCATCTGGGTGGAGTATGAGGACATCCCCAAATACATGGAGCAGGCGCTGATCGCCATTGAGGACAAGCGCTTCTATGAGCACAAGGGCGTAGACTGGTACCGCACCGCCGGTGCATTTATCGAAATGTTTGCCCGCATGGAGACGAGCTACGGCGGCTCCACCATCACCCAGCAGCTCCTGAAAAACCTCACCGGCAAAGACCAGATCACCGTCTCTCGAAAGCTGACCGAAATTTTCGGTGCTTTGGAGCTTGAAAAGAAATACGACAAACAGGAGATTCTGGAGTGGTATCTGAATGCGGTCTACTTCGGCGAGGGCTGCTGGGGCGTGGGAATTGCCTCCCATACGTATTTCGGCAAGGACGTGAAGGATCTGAGTCTGGCCGAATGCGCTTCCATCATCGGCATCACCAACAAGCCCACCTACTATGACCCGTTTTATAACGAGGAGAACAACAAAAACCGCCAGGAAGTCATTCTCCGGGAGATGTACGAGCAGGGCTATATCGACTATGACACCTGGCAGAGCGCCGTGAACGAACAGCTCGTATTCAAGCGCACCCCGAACCAGGAATACCACCAGGAGATTTATACCTACTACGAAGAAGTGGTCATCCGGGATGTCATCCGGGACCTGATGAGCACCAAGGGCATCAACTTTGAAGCGGCCCAGAAACTTCTCTACAGCGGCGGCTACCAGATCTACAGCTGCGTAGACACCCGGATCCAGGGCATTATCGATGACCTCTACAGCGATCCTGAGAAAATGCCGAAGGGCGGCCGCTATGAGCAGCAGTTTCAGAGTGCCATCGTGGTTATGAACCCCTATGACGGACGGATTCTCGCGCTCTGCGGCGGTGTCGGGGAAAAGGAGATCAATTTCGGTCTCAACCGCGCCGTCCCCATCAGCTCCGGCGGCGTAAACTACGGCGGCGCCACCCGTTCCCCCGGCTCTTCCATCAAGCCCCTGGCAAGCTACGGCCCCGCGCTCAACGAAGGGATCATTACCCCCGATACGCTGGTCAATGACGCCAACTATATTGTGCTCTCCGGCACGAGCTGGTATCCTCACAACGACAACTACGAAAACTATGGCGTTCTTTCGATCTATCAGGCGCTCAAGTGGTCTTTGAACACCGTCGCGGCCCAGATCGTGGACAAGCTGCCCAATGGTCCGCAGACCTCGTATGATTACCTGACACAGCGTCTCGGCTTCACCAGTCTGGTACCGGATGACGCGTCCTACGCGCCCATGGCGCTGGGCCAGCTCACCAACGGCATTTCTGTGCGCGAAATGGCACAGGCCTACTGCGCGCTGGTCAACGACGGCGTCTTCACCTACAGCCGCACCTATTCCATGGTAACCGACAGCCGCGGAAACATCGTCCTGGACAACGTTCCTCAGACGATTGCCGCGTTTGATCCCAACACGGCCTACTGCCTGACCTGGATGATGAAAAACGCCGTCAACGAAGGCACCGGCACCGAAGCCCGGCTCAACAACGTCCCGGTCGCCGGCAAAACCGGCACCTCGGGCGAATACAAAGACCGCTGGTTTGCCGGGGTAACGCCCTACTATGTCGCCGTGGTCTGGACCGGTTTTGACATTCCCGAGCGGATCAACTCCAACGGGAATCCCGCCGCCCGTGTCTGGCGCCAGGTCATGAGCCAGGTTCACTCTGGGCTCCCCTGGGCGGACTTCACCTATCCCTATCTCGCACCCGATACCCATGTGTTTATCGAAGCCCCCACCCAGGTCGCCAGAACCGATCAGGACCTGATTGAAGAGGGCATCACCAGCGAAGACTTCGACAGTTCCTATTATTGGGACAATTATAACAACACCACTCCCTGGCAGGGCGGCGACAGCGTCGTGATCATCGGCGGATAACGCCTTGAGGCCGGTTGCGGTGTTTCATACCCTTTCATAAATCACGTTGCCTGTATCTCTCCCGCCGGAGGCGGGAAGAGATCCCCCACCGGGCAGTCCGTTCCGTTAAGCGGTATCCCGGTGTTGAAAAAATAATTGGAGGTGTTTCATTTGGCAAAAGCTTTGGAGTATAAGGGTCATCCTCTCCAGCGGAAGGATAATTTCATCTACTACGGCAGCTTTGCGGACAAGTACGTGATCATGATGCAGATTCTCGACACCAAAAAGGTCAAGGATCTGGATGTCGCGACGAAGGTCTCCGTTCAGCTTCAGCTGACGGACGCGTCGGTCAAGTCCCGCGATCGTATCGTAAAGAAAACGGAAAAAGACAGCCTGTATTCCGCCATCGACGTCGCGGCTGTCTGGTTGGAGCGTGCCCTTGCCGCGCGCTGAGGTTTAAAGAAGGTATTTTCATGCGAAAGGAACGCATCTGTGCGCTTGTTCTGACCGCCTGTCTGTCGGCGCTTCCGTCGGTCTCGGCCTATGCCGAGCAGGCGGTCGTCACCGGCGATGAGGTGAATGTCCGCAACGGTCCCGGCACCGTATACGGCATCTCGACAAGCGTCAACCGTGATACGGTGGTGGAGATTCTCGACCGCTCAAATCCCGATTGGTATCAGATCAGCTGGGACGGAAAGAGCGGTTATGTCTCTTCCCAGTTTCTGTCCCTCACAGAGGACAGCCTCGTCTCCGGCTCTTCCGGCTCCGGCGGTTCCACGGTCTTTGTCGTTCAGGAGCCCGGCGCAAGCACGCCGGGAGAGACGCTGCCCCAGGATCAGCTTGTCTATGTGCCCACAGACGGCACAATCCATACGGATGGTCCCTTCGTTCCGCCTTCCCCCACCCCCACAGCCGATCTGACGGCGGGAGATCATTCTTCTGCCGGCTCCGACGTGTCCGGCACGCTCATCACGGTCACAGAACCCCGTTTTGTGATCGAAACCGTCCCCAC
>CAMKEK010000137.1:0-4442 GCA_946411545.1 uncultured Clostridia bacterium | reverse complement strand
CTGATCAATCTGCTGATCTGTCTGGCGGCTTACCAGCTCTTGATTTCCAATGAGCTGGTAAATACTTACGATGCGTTATGGAGCGGAGCCGAATACAGAAACTACATCTGGGTTATCGAGATCGGCCGCTGGCTCTGGCCGGCTGTGGGACTTGCGCAGATGAATATCTGCCCCGAACCGTTTACCTCAATCCTGGCGCTTGCCTTCTTTGTGCTGGGGAGCTGTGCCGTGGCATTCTGGCTTGGCGTGAAGGACTCGGCAAGAGGATACCTGCTGGTTCTGACTTCAGTGATCAGTACGGCGGTATGTGCGGACCTCTCTCATCGTTACATGTCACCGGTTTTCGGGCTTTCATTTTTACTGTGTGTGTTGGCGGCCTGGATGCTCAGCAGAGAAAAGCTCCTGTCGTGGCTGGCCTCGGTACTCTGCCTGACGTTTGCGCTCGGCCTGTATCAGGCCAACATCGGCTGCGCCTGTGTGCTGGTGCTGGTTTTCCTGATCCGCCTGCTGCAGGATGGGGCAGAGACAAGGAAGGTTTTCGGATTTCTTGGCAGAACCGTTTCGTCGTTTCTGTGCTCCTTTATCATTTATAAGCTGATCTGGGATCTTGCCCTGAAACTATGCCACGTAGAGGCTTCATCCTATCGGGGCGGGGGAGATGCGTCGGTGCTGAAAATTATCACATCTCTTCCGGTTTCAATCAAAAAAGTCTATCTTGAATTCTATCGTTATTTCTTTGAAAACGAACTGAAGTATCATGTTTATCAGCGGCTGGCGCCATTTCGGCTGATGCTCGTCTGCCTGCTGGCGGTTACGGTGATTCTCATCGGGAGAAAGCTTTGGTCCCGTCCCTTGGGAGCGAAGCTGGGTGCGATGGGCTGCCTGCTGCTGATACCGCCTGCTGCGAATGTGGCCCAGATTCTTTCGGTGGATACCCTCGGGACATCCATCCAGATGACCCTGCCGATGGCGACGGTGTTCCCGTTCCTGCTGTGTGTCGCCGATTCTGTCCCGCTGATGTCCAGGCCGGAAGCAAAGCGAAACTGGCTGGGGCTGGTTTCCGGCTTTCGCGCCCTTTGCATGATTGTTCTTCTGGGCGGCACCCTGATGATGATTTCAACCGATCAGCATGTAATGCTGAAGAGCAGAGAAACCGCGGTCAACATGATGAATCGGATTGTAGGGGATCTTGGGGAGGACACCAATCCCGAGGGGGGCGTGTTCTTTATCGGGCGCCCGTCGGATAATCCGATTTTCCTGAAGGATCAGCTTTGGGAGCGATCAAACGACTATGCCCACTATGGCGAGTTCTGGCTTGGCGGAAGTATGACGATCCAATCCTATTTCGGCTATGTGCGAGACACAGGGGTCCTTCTTAATTTCAACTGGGACGTGGACACATGGAACGAGATAAAAAATCGTGAGGATGTGAAAGCTATGCCGGTGTACCCGGATGACGGGTACATCCGCAAAATCGGGAATGCAATGGTTGTAAAGCTTTCCTGACTCTCGTAAACACTGATCTTATGAGGATGAAGAGATGAATCAATCCAGCGAACACGAAGCAAGACGCTTCTGCCGATTTGTGTTTTTTAATCTGATCGCGTGCGTCATCGCTTATCTGCTGCTGATTTCCCATGAACTGACGAACACCATTGACGGCATGTGGAGCGGTGCAGACTACAGAAACTATACATGGGTCATCCAGATCGGAAGATGGTTCTGGCCGCTGGTCGGAATGTCGCAGATGAACGTCTGCCCGGAACCGTTTACCTCTGTGTTCGCTTTGACGATGTATGTGCTGGGGAGCTGTGTCGTCGCCTGGTGGTTCGGTCTGAAGGATTCTCTGAAGGGCTATCTTCTTGTACTGACTTCCATGGTCACGACGGCGGTCTGCTGTACCCTGACCTTTCGATACACGTCTCCAACCTTTGCGATGGCATACCTTCTGAGCGTTCTGGCGGCGTGGGTGCTGAGCCGGGAAAACTGGAAAACCTGTCTTGTATCCGTATTGTGTCTGGTTCTGGCGCTGGCATTGTACCAGTCAAATATCGGCTGCGCCTGTGTGCTGGCCCTGCTGTGTATCATTCGACGGCTGCAGGAGGATAAGGACTATAAAAGCGTTCTTCGCTATGTCTGCCGGTTTGCGGTTTCTCTCTTGATTTCCTTTATCGTCTATAAGATCATCTGGGATCTGACGCTGAAGTTCTGTCATATCCAGGCGGTGGACTACAAAGGGGCAGACAGTGTGACAGTCGGTAAAATCATCGCAGGTTTTCCGAGAAGTTTCCTGAGCACGTACCGGGAGTTCTTCCGCTACTTTTTCCGGAATGAACTCAAACACAGCATTTATCAGAGGCTGCTGGCATTCGGTATCCTGATGATCGCGCTTTTTGCCGTCAATGTAATTCTCGGCGGACGAAAATTGGCCGGGAAGCCGGGCGCGAGATGGCTGCTGGCGGCAATCTGTCTGCTGCTGATCCCGCCGGCTGCGAATATCGCAATGATTCTGGCGGTGGACGCAGGGGAAGCGGCGATTCAGATGACCATGCCGATGGCGACGGTTTTCCCGTTCCTGCTCTGTGTGACGGATGTGGGCAATTACAGGGACAGGCTGACCAGGGCAATAGACTGGCTTCGCATCGCGATGGTCCTGTTTGTCTTGTACGGAAGCTTTCTGATGATATCCGTGGATCAACACGTCATGCTGAAAAGCCGCGACAATGCAACCGCCATGATGAACCGGGTCGCCGTAGATCTGGGAGAAGACCAGAACCCTGAGGGCGGGTTTGTGTTTGTAGGAAAAATCGCGGACAATCCCAATTTCCTCAAGGATCAGTTGTGGGAGAAAGCCAATCAGTATGCCCGATACGGGGATTTTCATATCTTTGTTTATGCAGACAACCGGGCTAACTTCTCTTACTTCGGCCTGCTTCGGGACAGCGGACTGAATCTGACTTTCAACTGGAACAACAGTTACTGGGGCGAAGTGATCCAGAGTGAGGAAGTACAGGAAATGCCGCTTTATCCGGATGACGGATACATCAAGAAGATCGGCAAAACCATTGTCGTCAAGTTCGCAAATTTAGAAGTAAAGGAATCATAGGTTTATGACGACGGAGTTCCATGCGGATGACTACGGCCTGTTTCTCGAACAGAGTGAGCGCATTCTGGAATGCTTTCGCCACGGCGTTCTGAACGGAACGAGTATCATCGCAAACGGCCCCGAACTGGACGAATGTCTGGAGAGGCTTCCGGACAAGGGGATGCAATTCACCGTTCATCTGAACCTGATGCAGGGGCAATGTCTTGCGGCCGCAGAAGAAGTTCCGCTGCTCGCGGATAAAAAAGGGCAGTTCCGCGTCACCTTTTTACAGCTTCTTTTTTCCGGATGTTTTGGGAAAAGAGAAGCGTATAAACAGCAGATCAAGGCGGAATATCGGGCGCAGATCCGAAAGCTTCTTCCCCTGTTTCGGCAGACCGGACAGGTTCTGCGGATCGACGGACATGCGCACTGGCATGTTGCCCCTGTGGCCTTTGATGCGCTGATGGAAGTGATCAGAGAAGACGGCCTTCCGGTGACATATATTCGCCTGCCGGATGAACCGCTGAGCCTGTACCTGCGGGATCTGTTTCGGCTGATGCCATTTCCGGGAATCAATATCGTGAAAGTGCTGCTTCTGAAACTGCTGATCTCCAGGGACCGCAGAAAATGGAAAGAGAGTCTGCGGAACACAGAACAGAAACTCTTCCTCGGTGTGATGCTGTCAGGCCATTTCGACTACCGCAGGATGAAAACGATTCTTCCCGCCGCGGAATCCATGGCCGACAGAAAGGGAATCGGTCTGGAGATTCTGGCACATCCGGGAGCCGTACATCTCGAAAAGAATCTTGCGAAGATTACCAATCGGGATGATTACTGCTTCTTTACCAGTCCGGCCAGGGAGGAAGAGGGAAAAGCATTCCTTATGCTGAACCAGACGCAAGCTCCTGGGGACAGGACGGAAGTGCCGGAGAAAAACACATAGAGAAAATGAAAAAACTGTTGCGCATCAGGAAAAAAACGGGTATAATATTCTATCCTGATTTTAGACAAAGTGTGATAGATGAAGTTCTTGCATGTGGATGTAAGAAAAGGAGAAAGTAGAAGATGAACATTGCCTTGATGGCTCACGACAGAAAGAAAGAGCTGATGGTGCAGTTCTGCATCGCCTATTGCGGAATTCTTGCGGAGCATAATCTCTGTGCGACGCATGTGACCGGAAAGCTGGTCTCCGAGGCAACAGGGCTGCCAATCACACTGTATCTGCATGCAGACCAGGGCGGAGCGCAGCAGATCGGTTCCAGAATCTCTTACAACGAGATTGATCTGGTCCTGTTTTTCTGCGATCCGGCCAACCCGAAGGGATTCGACGATATCAACAAGGTGGAAAGACTCTGCG
>CAMKEK010000136.1:0-4499 GCA_946411545.1 uncultured Clostridia bacterium | reverse complement strand
CCGGGCCAGAGAGGACCGTCGAAGGAAATGGCCATGATGAAGAGGTTATCCTCCGCGACCCGGTTCCCGGCGCAGGCAAAGGCGATGCGGTGATCCAGGCAGGTTTCACCGAAGACACATTCGCCGAATTCGGAAAGATCATCCTCGGCGATGAGCCTGCGGAAATCGTCGATAAAGGTGCTCTGGATCAACCGGTCGAAATTCTCATCCGAGAAAGAATCCAGGAAGATTTCCCGACTGGAGATGGGGAAGCTTTGGCCGTTTACGAAAATCTGAACCGGAAAAGCGATCCGGTCCGCCAGAGCTTCCCAGTCGCCTTCGGTGATGGCCTTCTGAACGGCGGCGGCAAATACGGTCTGGGGAAAGCCGGCCTGGTAATGATGGGAGGGCTCGTCGGCAAAGGGATTCACCAGATCTTCCAGCGAGCCGGTATAGACCGCTTCCTCCTCCGGCTGAAATTCATAAGGAATCAGCTCACCTTCCGCGCTGATGTCGAATTCCCCGTTTATACCGAGAACCGGCGCGTCGTTCCAGGTGATATCCCCGCACTGGGTAAAGCGGAGCGCGGGGCTCGGCACGTCATGGATGCGGCAGTCGCTAAAGCGGATGCCGTCGGTCTGGAAGAACATGCCCGCACCCTGAGAGCATTCATAGATCTCGGTCCGGAGAACGTCAAGGGAGGTGCAGGAGTGGGTCTGGAGACCGAGAATGCCGCAGCCGTAGAGGCGCATGCTGTCGACCGTGATGACGCTGCAGTTCTGGAGGTTCAGGACCCCGCCGGAGCAGGAGCCGGGTTCCTTCGTATGGCCGGCGGTAAAGCCGAGGAGAGAGACATTCTCACAGTCCCGGAAATTCAGAACGTTGGCGTAACGGGGGATGGCCGCAAGGGTGACGGCGGCCGGATCAGAGGAAGCGCTTCGGATGGTGAGTCCGGAGAGGTCGTGGATCACAAGCTCCGGCCCGTCATAGCTCGCTGCCCAGTAGTAGTATTCGCCGCCGATGCTGCCGTAACTGGAGGCGGTGGACAGATCGAAAAGCTCCGCGTTCAGCACAATCGTCCGATCCGGTCCGAGGGCGCTTAAGAATTCGTCGACGCTTGTGACTTCCACCGAGGCTCCGGCCGCAAGATCCATGGCCGGATCAGGCTGAAGCGGAGTAACGGCCACGCCGGGATCCAGATCCTGCCAGGTCATGGAGGCAAGGGCATTGCTGTCCAGAAGATTGCCGGCCAGGTCATTGGCATAGACACCGTTTCCGTAGAGCCAGCCGCTGCGCAGTTCGTTGTCCCGGAAGCTGCAGCCGTCGATCGTGACGCCGTATTCCTCCAAGGCAAAGCCACAGGTGACGATGGCGTTGTTTTCCACTTCATTGGAGAGAAAAAAGGCGTTCTGGGTGTAGTTGGAATGGAGCAGATACTGCACGTTGTTGTCATGAATCCGATTCCGGCGGATCACGGCGCCGTCAGAGTAAGCGAGGTCAAAGAGATTCATGGCGCCGCCCTGACCGGCACGGGTGCCGTGATGATGGACTTCGCAGTCCTCCATCCGGATATTCCGGCAGGAGCGGACCTCCAGCGCGCCATAGCTGCATTCATAAACATCGCAGGCCGTCACCGAGAGATTGTTGCAGTCTTTGGCCTGAACGCCGATGGTGCCGCAGCCGTAGAGGCCGCATTCGTTCACGGTCATGTCGCTGCAGAGGTCAAAAGACAGGACCCCGCCGGCACAGAAACCCGGCTCGGTGGTGTGGCCCGCCGTAAGCTGTTCCAGCGTGACGCCCCGGCAGGAGGAGAGCTTCAGCACATTGGCGTAGCGGGGGACAGCGGCGATGATGGTCTGCCTCATGCCGGAACCCCGGATGGTGAGGTTTTCAAGCTGTTTCAGCTCCAGTTCGGCCGCGGTGCCGCCGTCCTCGGAATAGACGCCGTTCCATCCGTAATAGGGGCTTTGGGATTCCCCGGCATAGTTCGACGCAGAAGAAAGGTCATAGGTGCCGGGCGCCAGTTCAATGACGGTGTCGGAGGCGAGGGCGGCGAGAAACTCGTCCACCGTGGAAACACGGACAACATTCTGGGTATCGGTGTAGATTTCGGCGTTTCCGGCGGACGCGGGACCGGCCGCCAGACTGCAGCCAAGCAGGATGATCAGGGCGAGCACGGCGGCAAGGGTTCGGACTCGGCTTTTCTTATAGTGCATGATCTGTTCCAGTCTTTCTTTCAGATTCTTTTTCTCCGTGGAGAAGGTGGTGGCGACCACGCCGGCGGGAAGGGCGGAACTGGCCGCCATGTTCAGAAGGGTGTTGCCGTAGGCCTGCTTTTCACTGCGGGACATGGAGCGCAGAAGCATCTCATCGCAGCTGAGCTCGCAGGCGCGGTTAATCTCCCGTCTTATCATCCAGGACAGGGGATTGAACCAATGCAGGGAGAGCACGGCGACCGAAACCCACTTGTACAGGGTGTCCTTCCTGCGGTAATGCATCAGCTCGTGGCGGAGAATGTTCGTGAGCAGTTCATCATCATAGCTGCGCTCCGGCAGGACGATCCGCGGATGGATCACGCCGTACATCAGGGGCGTTTTCAAAGCGCAGCAGAGATAAAGGGCGGGCTTCCGGCCGGGGAGAGCGCGATAGATCCCACGGACAAAGACACCCGGCATCCGGAGGCCGGGACGAAGCCTCCGGGTAAAACGCAGATAGGAAAAGACCGTGCCCCCGAAACAGAGAAGCGCGCCGAGACCCCAGAGGGAAAGCCAGAGAGCAGGCGAGTTCCATCGAAAACTGCGGGACACGGCAACAAAGGGCGAGGGAGGAGAGTTTACCACCGGAGAGGGACTTTCCGATTCGGAGACCGGCAAGGCGGCTGAGTCCTCCGGGGAAGCGGGGGAAAGCGTAAATTCGACCTGTGAAGCCGGAGCGCTCGCTTCGGAGAAAAAGTGCTGAGAAAAGGGGACAGCCGAAGAAGCCGGCCGCGCTTCCGCCCCCGGCACGGGGACAAAACCGGGCAGCGGCAGCACAAAGCGCAGCAGCACCAGGAGCCAGGCATAGTAATAGACCGTACTGGGCATCCTTTTCAGCAGCAGATACCGCAGCGCCAGCAGCAGAAGAGTGAGTGTGCTTCCGCTCAGCGTCAGGGTCAAGAGCGTGGTCATGGCCTACTCCTCCACCCGGAACATGCCGCGAAGTTCCTCAATGTCCTCTTTGGTGAGACCCTCGGAATGGACGAGCGCCGCGACCAGATCCCTGGCGCTTCCGTTATACAGGCGGGTGATCAGATCGCCGGTTGCCCAGCTGCCGTATTCTTCCTCACTGATGAGCGGGGAGTAGTAATAGACATTCCGCTTTTCCTGGCGGACGGCGCCCTTTGAGACCAGGCGGGAGACAAGGGTCTTGATGGTGGCGGGCTCCCAGCCCTTTGCCTGCTGAAGATGTTCGCGGATCTCCGTAATGGACAGGGATGCTTCCGCATGCCATAGGAGTTTCATGACTTCAAGCTCCGAATCGGAGATCTTTCCGGCGAGATCCTTGGGCATAATAGATTCCTCCTGCAATGATAGTTTACAATTGTAGCTCGAGCGATATTATCATAGCACGAGAGACTACAACTGTCAACTGTAAACTGAAAATAATCTGTCAATTGCTGCAGTCCCACAACGGATGGAAAGCCTGCGGGCAGCAGGAACTGCCGGGAGCGGTATCGCGGAACGTACGATGTCCTGAAGAACTGTGTACTTGGAAACAGGGCAGAACTATGGTATAGTATCTGCACTGCGTCAAAATCGGGGAGAAAAGACCGTGAAACCGGAGCATCCGGAGCGCAGGAGAAAGAGAGAAGGCATGACGGAAAAGAAAGCGGCGCCTGCGGCCATCGAAGTCCGGGGCGCAAAGGTACACAATCTGAAAAATGTCGACGTGGATATCCCGCTGGGAAAGCTTGTGGCGATCGCGGGCGTCTCGGGCTCGGGCAAGTCCTCCCTGGCGCTGGGGACGCTCTATGCGGAAGGCTCGCGGCGGTATCTGGAAGCGCTGTCCACCTATACCCGCCGCCGCATTACCCAGGCGAGCCGGGCGGAGGTGGAGGAAGTGCGCTATGTCCCGGCGGCGCTGGCCCTGCATCAGAGGCCGGGAATCCCCGGGGTGCGCAGCACCTTCGGCACGGCGTCGGAGCTTCTGAACAGCCTGCGCCTGATGTTCTCGCGCCTCGGAAGCCATTGCTGCCCCAACGGGCATCCCTGCCCGCCGAATATGGATGTGGCCCTGATGCTGCCGACAAAGTGCCCCATCTGCGGCGAGGAGTTCTACGGGCCCGGGGCCGAGGCTATGGCCTTTAACTCGGACGGGGCCTGCCCCACCTGCGGCGGGACCGGGATTGTGCGGAC
This sequence comes from uncultured Clostridia bacterium, assembly GCA_946411545.1. Lineage (GTDB taxonomy): Bacteria > Bacillota > Clostridia > Oscillospirales > Oscillospiraceae > Limivicinus. The sequence goes on along the minus strand of CAMKEK010000136.1, from coordinate 126 downwards.
GGTGGATGAGAGCAGCCTGGTGCCGGACGCGTCCCTGACCATCGACGAGGGAGCGGTCGCGCCGTGGCAGAGCCTGATGTGGTCCCTGATGAAGGACATCGCCCGGGACATGGGCGTGCGGACGGA
>CAMKEK010000135.1:0-4538 GCA_946411545.1 uncultured Clostridia bacterium | reverse complement strand
CGTTTGCGAAGATAGGAGAGATAAACCCATACCACACCGATATCCGAATCCGTCTCGTAACCCCATACCTTGGTCAGCATATCCTCGGTGGAGAGGCAGATCCCCTGGTTGTTCATCAGAAGCTCCATCAGCTTGAATTCCAGCTTCGGAAGCGTGACGGTCTGATTACCGCAGGAGAGCTCGGCATTGGATGTGTTGAGAGACAGGTCTCCGCAGTGCAGAATGTCGGGGATATAGTCCTCCCGCCGACGGAGCATGGCACGCACCCGGGCCAGCAGCTCACCGGTCGCAAAGGGTTTGGGAAGATAGTCGTCCGCCCCCAAATCAAGCCCGGCAATCCGGTCTTCGACCTCCGACTTCGCCGTAAGGAGAAGCACCGGAGTCCGGTCACCGCCCTCCCGCAGCGTACGCAATACCGTAAACCCGTCCATCTTCGGCATCATAACATCGAGAATGATGCCGTCGTAGTGCTCTTCCCGGGCATAGGCGAGCGCATCGGCTCCGTTGTAGACGGTGTCCACGGAAAAATTGTGATACTCCAGAATATCCGTAACAGCCTCCGCCATGGCAGGCTCGTCCTCTGCATAGAGAAGCTTCATACAAAACCCTCCTTCCGCTTTTGCTTCGCGTGCTCACAGAGAAGAAAAAAGACGCGCCTCAGCGCGTCTTTCAATGTCAACGCTCAGACAGTCTCGCGGCTGTCAAGATACTCGTTGATTGCGGCAAGCACGTCATCCGGATTCAGTCCGTGAACGGCACAGGCCTCTTCCAGACTCTCGCCGATGGAGGAGGGGCAGCCGACACAGTGCATCCCGCACTGCATGAGAACATAGGCAATCCCCATGTCATACTCGAGCATCTCACCCATGGTGGTGTTGACGGTGATTTCCATTCGAATCATCTCCCTGAAATATTTCGTCTTATTATAATCAAGAGAAGGAGCCTTGTCAATCAAAAACTGCCCCTCCGGGAGCGGACACAGAGGTGGTTTGCCCCGGAATCGGGCGCTTTCTGGATGAAGACTGAAAAAATGAAGATCTGTTGCCAAACAGGGAAAAAACGTGTAAAATATCCTTTGGAAAAAAGATCCGGATCATCAACCATGAACGGAAGGAGACCAGAGCCGATGAAGATAGGATTTTACGGTGCGGCACACGAGGTTACGGGTTCCTGCACGCTGATCACGGTGGCGGGAAGGAAGGGAATCGTAGATTTCGGCATGGAGCAGGGAAAGGATCTGTTTGAGAACGAGCCTCTGCCGGTTGGGTATGCGGAACTGGATTTCGTGCTGCTTACCCATGCACATATCGACCATTCCGGGATGCTCCCGCTGCTGTATAAAGAAGGATACCGCGGACCGGTCTATGCCAGCGCAGCCACCTGCTCCCTGTGTGAGATCATGCTGCGTGACTGCGCAAACATCCAGGAGACGGAAGCGGAATGGAAAAACCGAAAGGCCAAGCGCAGCGGCGCCTCGGCTTCCGAGCCGGTCTATACCATGGAAGACGCCGAGGGAATCCTGAAGCAGTTTCGCCCCTGTGCCTACGGCGAGAAGATCCAGGTCAACGAAGCGGTCAGCATCCGCATGACGGATGTGGGCCATCTGCTGGGCTCCGCTGCGATTGAGGTCTGGCTGCAGGAAGAAGGGGTAACCCGGAAAATCTGCTTCAGCGGAGATGTGGGCAATTCCGACCAGCCGATCCTGAAGGACCCGCAGCACGTGGAAGAAGCGGATTATCTCGTGATCGAATCCACCTACGGTGATCGGCTGCACAGTACCGAGCGGGTAGACTATGTGGCGGAACTGGCTGCCCGTATTCAGAAAACCCTGGACCGCGGCGGAAATGTCATCATCCCCTCCTTTGCGGTGGGCAGAACGCAGGAGGTTCTGTATTTTATCCGCCAGATCAAGGAGCGTCAGCTGGTCCGGGGACACGGCAATTTCCCGGTGTATATGGACAGCCCCCTCGCCATTGAGGCTACGGGAATATTCCTGCAGTGCGATACGGACTATCTGGATGAGGACATGCGTCAAACGATCCGGGCGGGAATCAATCCGCTGGTTTTCCCCGGCCTGGAACTGGCGGTCACGCAGGAGGACTCCGTCGCCATCAATGAGAATCAGACGCCGAAGGTAATCATCTCTGCCAGCGGCATGTGCGATGCAGGGCGTGTGCGCCACCATTTGAAGCACAACCTCTGGAGACCGGAATGCACGGTGCTGTTTGTCGGATACCAGGCGGTGGGAACCCTGGGCAGAATTCTGGTGGACGGTGCAAAGAGCGTCAAACTCTTCAATGAGACCGTCCAGGTCGAGGCGGAGATTGACACCCTCCCCGGTGTCAGTGGTCACGCAGACAAGAACGGACTGATCTCCTGGCTCCAGGGCTTCCGGGAAAAACCGAAAATCGTCTTTGTCAATCACGGTGATCCGGATGCGATGGAGGCCTTTACAAACTGTCTGAACCGCGAGTTGGGATACAGGGCCTTCGCCCCGTTCAGCGGAGCGACCTTCGATCTGCTGGAGGAGCGCTGGATCAGCTTCCCGGAGGGGGTGGCCATCCAGAGGGATACACCGGGCGGAGTAAGGCGAAAAGCCAATCCGGTACTGGACGAACTGATCGCAGCGGCGGAAGCCCTTCTGAGCGTATGCCGCGGACTGGACGGCAGAGCGAACCGGGACCTGAGAAACTATACCGAGACGATCCGGAAGCTGATTTCAAAAATCGAGAAATAAGCTGTGAATTCACGATTGCGCTCTTGACGGGAGATTGTGCGGTGTGATACGATACATTGAATCAGAAAAAGGGGGGACGGGAGATCGAACATTCAGTTTTTGAACCGGAGTACGCTCTGAGCAAAAATCTGGTGGAACTGAGCCGAAAAGACCTCTGTGCGCTTGTGGCGGAGATCTGCCGTCAGATCAAGGCGGAATCGGGCAGCAAGGCCTATCACGGCGGGATCTATCCGGAGAACATCAGCTGCAACCCCGATGGGACAATCGGAATCGGCCCGGCGAAAAAAAGCGATTGGGGCGAAAAGGAACTGGCCTATATTGCGCCGGAAATCTACTGGAACAACAAGCCCTGTCCGCAATCGGATGTCTATTCCCTCGGCCTGCTGCTCTATTACGGGGCCAGCGAAGGCAAGCTCCCCTTTGAGGGGGAGAGCAATAACGCGCAGTTGATGCGCATGAGCGGGAAGACCGTGTATGCGCCCGCGGCGGCCGGAACTCATCTCGGAGACATCATTGAGAAAGCGCTGCGCTTCAAGGAGAACGAACGCTACCGGAACCCGGAAGAACTGGCGGTGATGCTGGACTACTGTGAGGATAACCGCCTGCTGAAAGAAAAATCCGGTGCCGAGGCGATTTTCCGAAAGGATGAAGAGCAGCTCAGCGACCTGGAACAGATGATGCTGCAGATCATCGAAGGAGACGCGGAACCGGACCTGACGGAAGAAGAGAATCAGGATCGGGTTTTGGATTCGATCGTGGAATCGGTCCGGAATGATACGGCGGAAAGTGAACAGACAGAGGACGAGATGTTCGCGGAAGCCGGGCTGACCAGGCCCGAGAAGAAAAAACACAACGAGGAGGATAAAGTCAGCTTGGCGGATATTTTCGGATTGGATGAGCCGGATCCGCGCGATCCGACGGAACTGGATGAAGAGGAGGAGATTCGTGTGTATGAACCGAAGGGAAAACAGGGGATCCCGATTCTGACCGAGGAAAAAGAACCGGAACTCGCTCCGATCACAGTAAAAAAGAAAAAGGCAGGAAGCGGCAAAGAGAAAGCCGAAGAGACCGAACAGAAGCGCCGTCCGCTGCTGGTGGTGGTAATGCTGCTGGCGGTGCTGGTGATTGCCGCGGTCGTCGCCAATATCCTGATCAATGCCTTCTCCGATCGAAACGGCGGGAGGGTTCCCACCAATGTATCTGTTGTGACGCCGTCTTCGGAGCCGACGCAGGATCCGACGGTCTCTGCGATCCTCTCAGAGGAGCAGATTCAGCGCCAGCAGGAGCTGGCCGAACAGCAGGCCCGGGAGCAGGAGCTGGCCGAGCAGCAGGCACTGGCGGAACAGCAGCAGGCCGAAATCGAAGCCCAGGCGCAGCAGGTGGATCCCGCGACGCTGCCGCATACCTATGAGGCGATTCGCGCAGACGTAGGCTGGCTGGAAGCGCAGCAGGCAGCCATCGAACGCGGCGGCCAGCTGGTGACCATCAACAGCGCCGAGGAACTGCAGCAGGTGATTGACCTGGCAACACAGGCGGGCTTTGACCGCATCTGGATCGGCGCACACCGGGTGAACGGAGACATCGTCTGGGAGAGCGGCGAGAGCGTCGACTTCTACCAGTGGGATACGGGTGAACCTTCCTATACCGACTCCGGCGACGGTGCGGTGGAAGACTATGTGATGCTCTGGAATCTGAACGGCAAGTGGGTTTATAACGACAGCCGTGAAAACCCGCTGACGAATTTCTATGGCATGTACGGCGGCCGGACCGGCTATGTGGTCGAGTACGTCGGCTGAAGCAG
>CAMKEK010000134.1:0-4544 GCA_946411545.1 uncultured Clostridia bacterium | reverse complement strand
ACGCCATCGCCGCCGGCAAGGAGGCCGCCATCTCCCTGCACCGCTATGTCCATCCGGGCCAGACACTCACCATGGGCCGCGACCGCCGCGTCTACACCGCCCTCGACAAGGAGCATGTCCAGCTCGAGGTCGCCGGCTTTGACAAGACCCATCGCCAGGTCCACGGCTACAACAAGGCCAAGGCCAAGACCTTCGCCGACGCCCGCGTGACCTTCACCGAGGAACAGGTCCGCAAGGAGACCGCCCGCTGCCTCGGCTGCGGCGCCACCAAGGTGGATCCCTACCTCTGCATCGGCTGCGGCATCTGCACCACCCGCTGCAAGTTCGACGCCATCCACCTCAACAAGGTCCGCGACTGGCACGCCGGAAGCTTCGAGACCATGCCCATCAAGGCGGCGGCCGGTCTCGTGAAGAAGACCGGCGGCATCGTCAAGAGAACCGTCTCGAAATAAGCATGCACGAGCTTGGAATCTGTGATGCGCTCCTGAAGATGGTGCGCAATATCGCCGAGGAAGAGGCCCTGGAGGAGATCAGCTGCATTACCGTCGAGGTCGGCTCCCTCAGCGGCGTGGTTCCCGCCTACATGTCCGACTGCTGGGAGGCCGTCACCGACGGCACCGAGCTCCAGGATGTGGAGTTCGTGGTCGAGGAGCTGGAGGGCACGGCCCGCTGCATGGACTGCGGCGAGGAGTTTTCCGCGGACGTGAACCGTCTGCGCTGCCCGCACTGCGGGGGAGAGCGGCTCACGCCCCTCACCGGCCGCGACCTCACCCTGAAAGAAATCCTCGCGACATAAAACCGCCGCCGGCACTGCCTTTTCGTGCCGCAACCTGAAAACAAGGCCCCGCCATCCGGCGGGGCCTTGTGTATGTGCTACTCTTTTCCGAAGTATCTGTGTGCCTGGGGCTTTCGCATTGCTGTAAATACTCCCGATATCCCGCGGAGCGGGGGATGGATTTTATTCTTCTTCCGTCATCCTGCTTTCCATGAGCAGATCGATATGCGCTTCCCGGAACCGGTCGGTGTTCTCTTTCAGCTGCTCCAGGCCGGCTTCCAGATTCTCACTTGTTACAAGATGCTCACCGCTTGCAAAGCACTTTACCATCCAGTCGTTGATCTCCGGGGTGTAGTGCGTGGTGTCTTTGTAGTTGTTGAGATCTCCGGTCAGCTCTGCCGGCTGGAAATCGAAGACAACGGCACCATGTTCGAAGGCTTTCTCGATGAAGTACCGCTTGGCCTGAATCAGGTCTTCGTAATACCCGTCGAGCTGCATATCCGACCAGTACAGCGAGGAATACGGCGGGAAGAAAAAGACATGCTTTCCCTTGCCAAAGTCCAGCCTCTCCATCAGGTGATCGATGCGGCTGACCATGGTGTTATACAGGTCGTCCGTTTCGATTTCTTTGATGCTGTAGCGGCTATTGCGGTAGTTGTCGAGGACCACGTCCTCACCGAATTCAAATTTGTCGGACCAGTCGCCGAAGCGGTCGATGTTCTCCGGGGTGCAGGTGTCGCCGGCCAGCGGGCTTTCCTTCCCGAGGCGATCGAGGATACCGAGCCCAAGATCCAGCGGGAGATAATGGAACCACACCTTATTGCTCAGGAGATAGCGCAGTTTTGGCAGCAGTCCGTCTTGAAAATAGAACTCCAGCGGATGATGGTTTTTGACGTCATAGAACAGGTAGGGGTCCACCGCAATATAATAGGTTTCGGCATGCCCTGCGCGGTAAGCGATCTTCATGCAGTCTTCGATGATCCGAAGGGAAATGCCGCCGAGGCCGATGTGCAGCGGCTCGACATTCAGTTCTTCCCGGAATGTGTTCATCCGGAAGTTCTGCGTGATGGACGAACCCACGATCAGCGTGTCATAGTCGTAGTGCTTGACAAGCCCGGAGGCAATGTCAGAATTCATCAGGTATGTACGGTTGAACCGAAACTGAAAAAACGGATCCACCGCATATGCTGCCAGAGACAGCAACACACACAGCACCAGAACCAGGGCAAAGAAAGAGACGATCCATTTGGACGCAGAGTTTCTTTTCTTCATAAGTCAGTCCCGTCAGATTCAGAAATTGAAATAGATAAAAATGGTTTCCCGCGACAGGCAGAGAAACGCGAGCATGAAGAAAACCGCGGCCTGTACCGCGCTTCTGCGGCAGGGCCGGAAATCCGAGGTTTCAGGCGAAATGCAGTTGAGCTTCATCAGGACCGGGATAAACACCGCAACCAGGACAAGGTTAATCAGGCTGTCCATCATACTGCTCGTAGCGAGGACAAGTTCGTGGAGCCCGGAGAGATTGCTGAAATGGAACATCCCCTTGTAGACCTCAGCAGCCTGCCCGAAGTTCTCTGCCCGAAAGATGACAAAGAGCAGATTGAGTGTGAGAAAAGTGGCGACGACGCGGATCCTGTGGGGGATCCGGGCCAGACGGTCCTTGAAGATCCGTTCGAGAACAACGATCGCCCCGTGAAGTGCGCCCCACACGACATAGGTCCAGGCGGCTCCATGCCAGAGACCGCTGATCACAAACGTGACGAACAGGTTGAAGCAGGTCCGGGGAAGGCCTTTCCGATTGCCGCCGAGCGGTCTGTAGACATAGCTGCTCAGCGCTCTTCCGAGGGTGATGTGCCATCTCCGCCAGTACTCCGAGATGCTCTCCGACTCATATGGCTTGCGGAAGTTGATCGGAATGTCGATGTTGAACATCTTTCCAAGGCCGATGGCCATATCCGAATAGCCCGAGAAGTCGAAAAAGATCTGCAGGGTATAGCTGATCGACGTGAGCCACCCTGCCGCCAGGCCGAGATCCGTCATGCCGAATCCCGCATCCGCGAAGAAGGCGAGTGTATCCGCAACGGCGGCTTTTTTGAACAGACCGATCGAGAACAGATAGATCCCCGCGGCAAAATTGTCCGCGTCGAAGTAGCGCCTCTTCTCTTCCTTGAACTGCGGCATCATCTCCGAATACAGCACGATCGGCCCCGCGACCAGCTGCGGGAAGAAGCTCACGAACAGGCAGTAATCCCGAAGCTGCCCCACACGCTCTTCCCCGCGATAAACCGACACCAGGAACGAAAGCTGCTGGAAGGTGAAGAAGCTGATGCCGAGCGGCAGGAGAATGTGCTTCAGCGTAAAACCGGTCCCGAACACCGCATTGATGCTTCCGACAAAGAAATCGTAGTATTTGTAATACCCGATCAGGCCGACGTTGAACAGAATGCCGAGAAGAAAGAACAGCTTTGCTTTTCTTCCTTCCGATCGCTGGATCCCGACGGCAAGCACGTAGTTCACGGCGATCGAGGCGAGAATCAGCACCAGATACCGGACGTTATAATAGCCATAAAAAAACAACGACGCCGCAATCAGAAAAAGCCGTTGAAAGAGACTGTTTTGAATATGAGAAAGAAGGTAGTAAACGATTACAACGATCGGTAAAAACGCGAGGATGAAAACGTACGAAGAAAAAACCATAGTTTGTATCCTGTTATGTCATCCCCCGCAAAGCGGGGGATGACAAACTTTTTACTCTTTTCCGAAGTACCTGTGTTCCGGGTCTTTCCGCATTGCTGTAAATACTCCCGGTATCCCCCGCGGAGCGGGGGATACCAACTCTTTTACTCTTTTCCGAAGTACCGGTGTTCCGGATCCTTCCGCATCGCGGTAAATACTCCCGGTATCCCCCGCGGAGCGGGGGATACCAAACCCTTTACTCTTTTCCGAAGTATCTGTGCTCCGGATCTTTCCACATCGCCGTGCATGCCGCGAGCGACAGGTACGCCTTGTCCGGCGAGTCGCTGCGCGAGGTGATGGCGACCGGCACCTTCGCCCCCACCAGAATGCCGCAGCTGGTGGCGCCGGCGTTCATCTGCAGAACCTTGATCAGCAGGTTTCCGCTCATCAGGTTCGGCACCACGATGCCGTCAAACTCGCCGCAGTACGGGCAGTCGTAGTTCTTCAGCCTTGCGGCCTCCTTGCTCATGATCAGGTCATAGGCGATGGGTCCCGCGATGTTGCAGTCGGCGATGGGCCGCATCTGGTGCTCCTTCACCATGGTCTGGTCTTCCACCGTGTCGCGCATATGGAAGCTCGGCTTCTCCACCATGGCAAGAAGGGCGATGTTCGGATGCTCCACGTCGAACACCCTCAGCGCCCTCACCATGTTCTTCAGGACCTCTCTGCGCCCGTCGGCCGAGGGATTGATGAGCAGCGTGACATCTGACACGGCAAGCAGCTTGTCATAGCCCGGAATCTTCAGGAAGCAGACGTGGGTCACGAGGCGGTCGTCGCGGATCAGGTGGTTGGCCTTGTTCAGCACCGGCATCAGCAGGTCTCTTGTCGAGGTGTTGCCGCGCATCAGGCAGTCGGCGTTGCCGGACTTGATCATCTCGATGGCAAACTGCACCACGTTCGTGCTGTCGTCCACCGGCTGCAGGTCATAGTTGCGGTCCTTGAGCCCCAGCCGCTCCAGCGTGTCCTTGATCCTCTTGTAGTTCCCGATCAGAATCGGCTCGACAAATCCGTCGGCCTCGGCCTCGAACAGGCC
>CAMKEK010000133.1:0-4577 GCA_946411545.1 uncultured Clostridia bacterium | reverse complement strand
AACGGTTCCGCGGTATAGGCAATTCGCTCCGCTCTGGCGATACACTGGGGTGTAAAGGGATTGTCCTCATAGTAAATCTGCTCATTAATGTGCAGGCCCTGGATGGTCTCGCGCCGAAAGAGCTTGTTGCACATGGAGTTGGACAGGCGTTCGTTTTTCGGGAGTTCAATGAGCGCTTCCTCTCTCGTATAGACACAGCGCTCCTTCAGATTATCCTGATAATAGCTTACTTTCCCCGTCTCGGACACCCTTTTGATCCCGCAGGCCATGATCTGTGCGTTTTCCCAGCACATGATTCCCGACAAGCTTTCATACATTCCCGGTTCGATCCAGTCGTCCGAGTCGACAAAGCTCAGAATTGCTCCCCTTGCCGCATCTATTCCCGCATTTCGCGCTGATCCGAGTCCTCCGTTCTTCTTGTGAATCACCCGGACACGGCCGTCCCGTTTCGAAAGGTCCTCACACAGCTCTCCGGACCCGTCCGTTGAACCGTCATCCACCAGGATGATTTCAAGGTTCTGATAACTCTGCCGAGCAATGCTGTCGAAACACTTTTCCAGATACGGCCTGACATTATAGATCGGCACAATGACAGAGATCAGTTCTTCTTTTGCCATATCATTTTATGACGACGCAGCCTGCCGTCGGGATGCAGAATTTCCGGCATGCCGCCGTGTTTTTCTCGATCTCTTTGTAACGGCTCTTCCCGATCTGTTCCACAAACAGCACGGACTCGGCATCCGAAACCTTCCCGATCAGGCCATCGTCTCCTGCCGAAACCTCACACACTGTTATCCCCTGTGTGTTCAGACGTTCCTTCACTCTGTCCCGAACCCGAAGCGCTTCTCCTGAATCCGCGGAGCAGAGTGCAATGCTGGAGCGCTGCTTCTCTTTCATCAGTCTGCAGAGTCCCTTCACAGCCGAGTCGATTTCCGGGTCATCTGCTGACGTCAGTTCTGCCAGCACCGGTACCCCGTATGGGCTCTCCATATCCGCCGCGGTACGCAGCTTTCCTGACAGCATGTAGCGCAGCGCAATACAGCAAATCCCAAGCAGGGCGCCAAGGGCGCAGCCGATTACCAGCCATTTCGGCTGCAGGAAGCCGGGAGAAGAAATGTCTTTTTCCGTGCTGCTCATATCCGTTCCGGACAGGCCTTTCACCAGCACGTTGTAATAGGATTTCTCCGCCGATGTCATTGCCTGTGTCGCCGACTGAACGCCTTCGTTTGCATAGTACAGAGTCTGCACAATTTCCAGGTCCCCGCCATCGGGCTCACCCACGACCAGCTCCGCATTGATTTTATCCGATGCCCACATCCGGTACATATAGAGCTTGGCCGCCGCCTCCACAAAGGACGCCTCTTCTTCCGTCAGTGCACCGCGGAGCTCTGCCAGTTCCACGGTCATGTGTTCCGGCAGCGCGTCCACCGTTGTTCCCATGGACTGCGCATATTCTTCCAGCGCTCTGCGCTCCCGCTCTGCGGATAAGGAAGCCCGGCGATATCCGTAGAAATTCGCCGCAACGGCAAATACAAGGGCAAACGCAAGCAAGATTGCCCATTTTTTTCTGATCTCACGAAGCATATCGTAAAAATTGATTTCCAATCCTTTTTGCATCACGAAACTTCCTTTCCCTATGCTTTCATCCGCGCATGCGCACAGACAGCCCTCAACAAGCCTACATCCGGATAACGCAGTTTATGGGCTGTACCGCCGGTACAGTAATACTTCGCTCTTCTGCAGAAGGCCCACATTCCAAGCGGAGAGGCAATCCCTCTCAGTTTCTCCGCAACCTCCATCTGTGACCGAAGCATGGCCTCGTTGTTGCCACTGGAGTTTTCCCCTGTATAAACATGCTCATAAACAACTTCTTCGTTGATCGCCGCTTTGGCCCCTCTGCACAGCATCAGGATCCATAAAAACGCATCATCCGAGCCGTTATTCTTCATAATCTGTTCGGTCCAGTACGCCGGTATCGAAGATCTTCGGATCAGGACCTGGCCGGGTGAGCGAATCAGATTGTTGTAATAATACTGGCATTTCAAATCACCGGCAGCAGCCTGCACCGAGGGATTTGCAAAAATCGGATGCTTTCCGCCGCCCTGCTCCTCGTCATACCCGTTTCCGATCACGAAATCCGCATTCCCGATGGAATTGTACTGGCTCAGCAGGCAGGAATCCGTAATCCGGTCATCCTGATCCAAAAACTGGACAAATTCCCCTTCCGCGGCGTTCAGGCCGTTGACCCGCGTCGCATGAATCCCACTGTTTTGAGAATTTGTCAGCACTTTCAGTCGATAGGGAACCGAAGAATTCCCCCATGGCTTTAACTCCGGTTCTATCTTCTCCCACGGAGAGTCATTCACCAGCAGGACTTCTATTTCCTTCCCTGTTTCCTTCCGGAATATCTCGACATTGCGCTCCATCATGGCGTGCAGATCCGGAAGATATCTTTTTCCCTGATAATAGGGAATAATCACCGAGATCGCAATGCTCATATCCGTTCCATTCCCTCATTCTGCAGGGTCAGCATGCGGGGCAGAGAGGCCCGGCAGGTTTGCCGGAGTTTTTCTGTCTCCAAAAAGCCCAGCATCAGATAAAAATAGGTCTCCTTTGCGTAATAGGTCACATTGGCATAGTCCTCGACCAGGGCCATCACAAGCAGGGTCGTGCAGACCGCTGTTTCCAGCGTGCTGTAGCGGCGATAGCGGATAAAAGCCGCAAAGATGTAGACGTAGATCGAATAGTAGATGGAGAATCCGACAAGCCCACCGCCTGCCAGGATTTCCGCGAAATTATTGTGAAGGTAGAAGGTTTTGCTCAGATACTTCCACGCCACCAGATGGCCGCTTCCCATGCCGACGCCGAGAATCGGGGTTCTCTTAAACTGTGCCAGCCCGACATCGATCAGCGCCAGCCGGGTAGTCGCAGATCGGTCCGTTTTCCCCACGCCGGTTACGGCAGACACCATCGACAGCATTCGCTTATAGATTCCGGAGAAGGCGGGCAGTCTGGAAATCAGCACCAGCATTCCTGCCAAAAGGATGATCCCTCCTGCAAGCAGAAGCGCAATCTCTCCCGGAGACCGGCCGCGAATCACAACGAGAAACAGCAGCATGATCAGTCCCCCGCCCATGATGGCCAGGGCCTGACGGCTCCCGGTTGCCGATAAGATGATGACACCCGGCACCAGAAACAGATTCCACCAGTGAAGCCGTTTTTCTCTCAGGATGTAATAGACATTGACCACCATCGACATCGCACAGACGACACCGACCACATTGCTGTTCAGATAGAACTGTTCCGACAGCCGTTCACCGTATTCCAGCAGGCTCAGGATCCCATGTACCCCAAAAGTGCCGAAGATGACCAGCATCACGGCATTGCCGCCCCAGAGGACCGCCTTCAGCAGCGCATCCACAGAGTCAAACTCCTGATAGCACAGATATGCCAGGGAATAGCAGATCAGCATGGAGAAAGCCGTCTTCCCTTTTGTCATGGCGTTTTCCGTGTCCAAGGCCCAGATGACGCTGAGGAAGCAGAACAGCCCAAAGGCGAGCATCCATACATGGAAGAAGGTAATCCGCAGCCTCAGCCGTCCGCCTCTCAGCAGCATCATGGATCCCGCCATCATCAAAAACAGCAAAAGGATCGTAATACTGCTGTAGGTCCAGTCAAACAGGACGAAGAAAGCGGAAAACAGCAGCACAGCCAGCAGCCTTGGCGCCAGGTATTCACTTTTGTTCAAGGTCTGCAGCATCATCTCTTGCTCCGATGGTCGATCACTCCGTGATCAGATTCACAATTCTCTCCGCCCAGTCGAAGGAGAGCTCTTTTTTACGCTCGGCCTGTGTTTCACGCAGCCGGTCTAAAAAAGCTCTATCCTGATAACTGCGTTCGATCTTTCCTGCCAGCTGCTCCCAGTCTGTCGGAAACAGCGCTTCCTCATCCAGAAGGATCTCCGGGATCCCGCCTGCCCGGCTTCCGATCACCGGGATTCCGAGATAGAGGGCTTCCATCACCGTGTTCGGGCAGGAATCCGCCAGAGACGGCACCGCCAGAAGGTCGCAGCTTTTCATGACCGTGAGGGGGTTATCCATTCTTCCCAGAAAACGAATCCGCTCCGACGGGAAACGGGCCTGCCAGTCTTTGAGTTTTTTCCCTCCGCCGACCAGAAGAAACTCCATATCAGGGTATTTCTGTGTCAGCTGCTCTGCCGCTTTCAGGAAGAGCTCCTGGCCTTTTCGGAGATCATCAAATCCGCCGACAAAGCCCACCCGAAAACGGTCATTCTCTTCTTGTTCCGCTTTGCCGGCTTCGTCCGCACGCTTCACAATCCAGGAAGGATTACAGTTGTTGATCTGTATTTTGAATTTCGGCTTGATCCGCGCCTTGATCAGCGGATGCCGCTTCAGGATCACATCTCTGTCATAGGCACACTGGCACACTACCTGTCTGGCTTTTCGCAGGCAGATTCCCTCGCAGCCCCACTGATACAGGATCCGAAGCCGTTTCTTCCATCCGTATCCGGCGCTTTTCACCAGTTCGTAGCCGATCATGTCCTTCCGGATCATCAG
>CAMKEK010000132.1:0-4598 GCA_946411545.1 uncultured Clostridia bacterium | reverse complement strand
CCGGCGATCAGATCCATGTTCACCGCGAAGCCCCCGGTCTCCCGAACCTGCCGCAATGCCCGGACGATGTCCTGTGCGCTGTGCTTTCTTCCGATCGCCTCCAGCACCTCATCCGACATCGTCTGGGGGTTGACGCTCACCCGGTCCACCCCGTGTTTGCGCAGCGTGTGAAGCTTCCCGGGCGTAATGGTGTCCGGACGTCCGGCCTCCACGGTGCATTCTCTCAGTGCCGAAAGATCAAACTCCGTCTCGATCTTCGTCAGGAGCCGGTCCAGCTGTTCTTCATTCAGGGTCGTCGGGGTTCCGCCGCCCATGTAGATCGACACGACACGGAGACCGTTTCTTCGTATCTGTTCCGCCACCGCATGCAGTTCCAGTTCCAGCGCCTCCAGAAAAGCCGGAATCTGCTTCATGCTCTTTTCCACGGACTGGCTGACAAAGCTGCAGTAGGCGCAGCGCGTCGGGCAGAACGGGATCCCCACGTAGAGGCACACGTCCCCCGCTTCCAGCAGGCGGTCCGCCCGGACGGTGGCTTTCGAGGTGTCGAGGCAGAGCAGCGCCCGGTCATGGGCGACGTCGTATTCCGCCTCAAAGCGCTTCAATGCCTCCTTCTCCGGTATCCCGCGCTCAAGCATCGGGCTCATCAGTTTCCCCGGCCGCACGCCGGTCAGCGCTCCCCAGACCGGCTTCTTCCGTCCGGAGCGCAGCACCGCACGGTAAATCGCGAGCTTCACGATCTGCTGGCAGAGGCTGTCCGTCTGAATCCGGTCGGTCAGGCGTGTGTTCTGCACCGCCGCACGGCCGTACCGGCTCTGTTCGCCGTCACAGTACAGGCAGCTTGCCGTGGTCATCCGCTTCCCCTCATGGAGGCGGATTTCCATTCTCCGGCCTTCCGGCTTTCCCTCCGGGTATTCCGGCCTCTCGCCCGGGAACAGGGTCATCAGCATCTGTTCCGCGGCGTATTGATATTGATGTCCGTAAAAATATAGTTTCATAATTCTGATTATACCAGAGCTTCCCCGGAATGACAATGCGTAAAACCATCGGATTTGCGCCGTATTTTCATATATTTTGTTAAAAAAGCCAGTAGAAATTTAGCATTTTTTCATGTATAATAGTGTAACCAGCGAGTTTGCGAGTTTTTGGCCACTGTGTGAAGAGAGGAATACATGTTTGATATTGGTGAAAAAATAATCTACGGTGAGAATGGAGTCTGTACAGTCCAAAGAATCGCGCCCCTCGAAATGAGCGGGGCATCCAAAGAAAAACTATATTACTACCTGACCCCCCTGGTGGGTTCCGGGACTTACTTTGCGCCGGTGGATTCAAGCGCTTTTATGCGCCCCATTATCAGCCGGGACGAAGCAGACGCCCTGATTGATTCCATCCCCGGAATCGCCCCCGCCATCTGCAACGACAGCCGCTTCAACCATGTGGATGCGTTCTATCGCGAGCTCTTCAAGCTCCACACCAATGAAGCGCTGGTTTCGGTGATCAAGGGGCTCCGCTGCCGTATGGCGACGAAAAAGACCCGCAGCAGCCGCGCCGAAGCGACCATGAAGCGTGCAAAGGATATTCTCCATGGTGAGCTCTCCGTTGCGCTGGACATCGAATTTGATCAGGTAGAAAGCTACATTCGGGAGCGTCTCGGCGAGACCTGATTCCGTCCCCCGAAAAAAGACCGCATCCGTGATCTCCGCAGCCCTGACGGGCTTCGGGGAACCATGGATGCGGGTTTTTTATTCCTACCAACTTTTGTTATATTCAATAAACTGAAGGATTTATGTCCGGGCGCCCTTCCTCACAGCTCCAGCCGCCCAACCGGTCTTGCCACACGGCAGAACTTATGCTCCCCGCGAAGATTCTCCGCGCAGGCTTCCGCCGCAGCCTCATCGCTGAAGACGCCGAAGACGGCAGAGCCGGTTCCGGTCATGACGGCCCCAAGCGCGCCGTGATCCAGCAGCACGTGCTTGATCTCCGTCTCGCTGCGCATCCGGCGGTCCTCCACTTCCTCGAAGACGTTGAACATCCGCATGGAGATCTCCTTCAGGTTCCCGCTCTCCAGCGCGCTCAGCATTCCCGCGGTATCCGGGTGGGTGCGCAGTCCCGTCTGGTCCAGTTTTCGGAAGAGCTCCGGCGTGGAGATGGAAAATCCGGGTTTGCAGACGACAATCGCGCAGTCCGGCATCGGCGTGAGATCCTCCAGGACTTCTCCCCTGCCCCGGGCAAGCGCGGTTCCGCCCGCGACACAGAACGCCACATCCGATCCGACCTGCTCGCCCAGCTTTTCCAGTTCTCTGCGGCTCATCCGGTTTCCGTACAGGCGGTTCATTCCCCGCAGCACGGCCGCCGCATCCGCCGATCCGCCGGCCATTCCCGCACCGACCGGGATGGTCTTGTCCATCCGGATCAGAATTCCGTCTTTCGCCTCCCCGACGGCATCGAGGAAAGCCCCCGCCGCGCGAACGGCGAGATTCCGCTCATCCGTTGGGACATAACGGAAGTTGGACGCGGCCCGGATTCCTTTTTCACCGGTCTGCTCCAGCACGATGCTGTCCGAGATCGACACCGTCTGCATCACCATCAGCATATCGTGATAGCCGTCGTCCCGCTTTGCCGTCACATCCAGCGTCAGATTCAGTTTTGCATAAGCGTATTCCTGTACTTTCATTTCTGTCTCCGCAGCCCTTCATAAGGATCCTTCGGCTGCTCCGGATCAAACAGATACACGCGCAGCTCGTACGGTCTCGCCGTGAACCCGTTGGAGACCACCTGGTTCATCTCGTAGTTGGCGAACACCAGATGCCCGTTCTCCAGGCTGATGCCCACCGGGGCGTCAAAGCGCTTCTGCTCCTTTGAGAAGAAGCAGATGACCAGCAGCTTTTTGTCAACATAGTTCCGCTCATAGACATAGAAGTCTTTGCTCTTCTTGTCGTGCTCGATGTAGTCCCCGTAGAGCGCAACCTTGTTCGCCTTCCGGAACGCGATCAGCCTCCGGTAGAAATTCAGCAGCGAATCGGGGTCGTTCTCCTGGGAGGCGACATTGACCTCACGGTAGTTTTCATTCACCGGAAACCAGGGCTCTCCTTCGGTGAATCCGGCGTTCTTCTCCGCGTTCCACTGGACCGGCGTTCTCGAGTTCTCCCGGCTGCCCTTGTTCACCAGCTTCAGGATCGTGGTCTGCGGCAGCAGCCCCTGCACCAGCCGGATGCTGTTGTGGGTCATGACATCCTGGAACTGGTCCAGGCTCTTCATGCGGATGTTGGTCATGCCGATTTCCTGCCCCTGGTAGATAAACGGCGTGCCGCGCTGCAGCATGTACATCGCGGCGAGCATTTTACCGCTCTCCACCCGATAGGCTTCGCTTCCGTAACGGCTGATAATCCGCGGATGATCGTGATTCTCTATATACAGCGCGTTCCAGGCCTTGCCCTGCAGCTTCTCCTGCCAGTCGGAAAAGGCCCTCTTCATCTTCCGCAGGTCGAACTTCGTCTGGATCATATCCGTCATGAAGCAGTCTGCTTCCATGTGCGAGAACGCGATCATCTCGTCCAGCACCTGCTCCGGTCCCTCCGTGACGTAGCTCAGCGCGATGTCCGCCGTGGTCAGGGGACTCTCTCCCACCGTGAAACAGTCGTAGTGGTCCAGCACATCATGCTTGAATTCTTTCAGGTATTTGTGCGTCTCCGGCTGATTGGAATAATAGCGGTGTCCGTTGGCAATGGGCAGCTTCGGGTGGGCGTCCGGAAGCCCCGGCGCTTTGCCGATGTAGGTGATCACATCCTCACGGAAGCCGTCCACGCCCATGTCGAGCCAGAATCGCATGATCCGCTTGACCTCTTCCCGGACCTTCGGGTTGGCCATATTCAGATCGGGCTGCTTTTTTGCAAACAGGTGCAAATAATACTCGTCCAGGAACTCGTCATACTCCCACGCGCCGCCTTCAAACATGCTGGTCCAGTTGTTCGGCGGATAGCGCTTGCCCCGGCTGACCCGGCCGTGGCGCCAGATATAGTAGTCGTGATAGGGATTGTTGTGCGCTCGCCTGCTCTCCTTGAACCAGGGATGCTCGTCCGAGGTATGGTTCACCACCAGATCCATGAAAACCCGCATTCCCATTCCGTGGGCGCGGTCGAGCACCTCGCGGAAGGTATCCAGGGTTCCGTAATCCCGGTGAATGTTCATGTAGTCCGAAATATCATAGCCGAAATCCGCATTCGGAGACGGGTAGATCGGGGAAAACCAGATCGCGTCCACGCCAAGGCTCTTGATATAGTCCAGCTTCTTCAGAACGCCGAAAAGGTCACCGATGCCGTCGCCGTTTCCGTCACAGAAGCTGCGCACCCAGATCTGGTAAACCGTCATTTCCTTGTACCACTGTGTTTTCGCCAATCGAACCACCACCTTCCATCCGACTTTTTTATTAGTGTATCACAAAACATATCGCTTCTGCAATGGACATGAAAGAAAAAAAGAAATAAAAAAAGGATTGACAGCAGGGCATAAACTGTGGTATCATCTTCAAGCTGAAAAGCTTTGGCCGTGCGGGTGTAGTTCAATGGTAGAACACCAGCCTTCCAAGCTGGATACGTGGGTTC
>CAMKEK010000131.1:0-4613 GCA_946411545.1 uncultured Clostridia bacterium | reverse complement strand
TCAAAGGACAAAAGAAATACACTCCCTCGCCTTTCGGCGAGGGAGTGCTGCATTCAGAACTTATATTCACGGCAGAAAGCGGCGGATGACGGCGTCCATCTGCTCCCGCTTTTTCTCCATATCGGAGAGCAGCTTCAGCTGCGTCCGGCAGCGGTCAAGGTTGTGCTCCGGGTAGGCAATGTGGTAATAGTGATCCCCTTCAAGATAATCGGTCAGGAAGCGCATTCCGTTTTCCAGCGTCATAGTCCGTGCTCCGAGCGGGAGTGACATCAGTTCCGCAGCCGTTAGTCCGCCGCAGGCCGGGACAAAGCCCTCGGCGTAAGTCCGGAAGAGATCCAGACTCATTTCCACCCGGCTGAGGTCCTTCTCGTCCTCGGCGGCGGTGGAGGCGCCGAAACGAATGGAATCGCCGAAGTCATAGGCGACCAGCCCGGGCATCACGGTGTCCAGGTCAATGACGCAGAGCGGGAGACGGGTCTTGGCATCCAGCATGACGTTGTTGAGCTTGGTATCGTTGTGTGTGACGCGGACGGGAAGCTCGCCCCGATCCCGCATCCGCTGCAGTGTTCCGGCTTCCTCCTCGCGGGCGAGAAGAAAGTCTACCTCAGGGCGGACTTCTGCCAGACGGCCGGCGGTGTCCGCCTCGATGGCGAGATGAAACTTCCGGTAGCGGTCGGGGGTGTTGTGAAAATTCGGAATCGTCTCACAGAGCGTCTCCGCCGGAAAGTCTCTCAGCTGATTCTGGAAACGGCCGAAGGCAACCGCGCTCTGGTAGAAGTCCATGGGAGATTCCGGCGTCTGGAGGCAGAGGCTGTCTTCAACGAAATCATACACGCGCCAGTACTCTCCGACTTCATCCTGACACCAGGTCTGACCGTCCTTCGTCGGCACCAGATGAAGAGAAGCGCGAGGATCGGAGTTTCGGGCGGTGAGAAATTCCGTGACAGCGGTTACGTTTCGCATGAGACCGGGAATATCCGAAAAGGCGGCCCGGCTGAGCCGCTGGAGGATATAGCGTTTTCCGGTGTCGGTGACGACAAGGAAGGTGAGGTTGATATGTCCCTCGCCGTATCGCTCGCAGGAGACGGGGTAGCCGTCCAGACAGAAGCGTTTCAGAACCTGTTCCATAGCCAGCACTCCTCCGAAGATAGCAAGATATTACAGATGCTTTTCCAGCAAGACCAGATTTACATCAGGAATGCCGTTGAAAACCGTGGGGACGATGGCAATCTCCCGATATCCGAGTTTCTGATACATGGCCCGGGCGCGCTCGTTGCGGGCATTGGTGTCGATGCGCAGCTCCGGCCACTCATGCTCCAGGGCATATTCCTCATAGAACCGGACAAACTGGGGGCCGAGCCCTCTGCCGAAGCGTTTCGGCGAGATCATCAGCGTGTGCAGGACGCAGACCTGATCCGGCGGAACGTCATGCTCCCAGGGGGCACCCTCATAGACATCCACCTGAATCTGGTTGATCAGAGCGGAGCCATAGATTTGGTTGTTCTCCTCCATCACAAAGAGGTCACCCCGCTGCAGGGCGGCTTCCGCCGTGGCCCGGACGGGGTATACGCCCGGAAGCCAGCCGGTGGTGATGAGGCCGCGCCGTTCGGCTTCGTGGGTATCGTCATAGAGCTTGACGACACCGGGAAGATCAAAAACCATTGCTCTTCGGATATTCATGCAGGACACTCCCATCTTGCGTTGTTTTTCCGCTTCAGGCAGCAAGGCGCCTGCGGCTCGGAGGGTGAGTTGGAAGGTCAGAAGGTGACCTCTCCGTCGTGCTTGAGCAGGGAAGCGGAGCCGACGCCTTCCAGCGCCAGCAGCTCCTGAAGAAGATCGCTTCCGGCGTCGGTGCGCAGCTCGACAATCATTTCCAGGGAGGCTTCGGTCATGTTCCTGGACTTGACGGTGCTGGAGCGCGAATGCCGCTTCACGATTTCCATGATCGGTGCTTCGGAGGCACGATCGGAGGAGCGGACGACGAGAATCTGAGGTGCTTTGGCGACCGGCAGGCGGTCCAGAATCAGGATTCCCACGGTCAGGGCGATGCTCAGAATCAGCGCGATCTTTGCCAGCCCCACACCGCAGATAATGCCGACGGTGATGGACCAGAACAGGAACATAAGATCCATCGGGTCCTTGATGGCCGTGCGGAAGCGCACGATGGAAAGCGCGCCCACCATGCCCAGGGACACGACGATGCTGGACTGGATGGTGAGAATGACCGCAGCGGTGATCAGGGTAATTCCGGCCAGAGAGATGTTAAAGGTCTTGGAGTAGAAGGTCTTTCGGGTCAGCAGCCGATAGACGACAAAAATGTAGAGGGCGAACAGACTTGAGGTCAGCATGACCGCCACGGCCGCCGTCGTCCCGATGTCGTAGCTGGAAAAGCCGTCCAGAAATGATTTCTTAAAAACGTCCGAAACAGACATCATAAACCGTCATCCTATCTTAAAGAGTATTTTCTGCAGAGATAATATTTGGAAAAATTGGTCTGCCGCAGCTGCCCGAGATTCAGACTGCGGTAAATGAAGTCGGGCAGAAAATTGTCATACTTGACTTCCATCAGGTGACAGCCCGACGGCAGAACCGGTCTGGCGTGCAGCTCCGGTGAAAAGAAGCCTTCCGGATCAGGCGCCGCGGAAGCAATGTCCGTGTCAAAGGTGACGCGCACGTTCCCGTCGGCATAGACAAAGGGCTCGCGCACATAGTTTACGGTTACCACCGGATGCATCAGCTCCGTCTGCCGAAGCAGATCCAGCTTTCGCAGCAGGGGAGGCATTGGTTCCGCCTCCGGAAGCGGAAGGCTCCCAAGCAGGCTTCCGGCCTGTTCCCGGGTGAGCGGACAGGCGGTCTTGAGCGTCATTCCATGCTCTTTCCGCTTGCACTCCAGCGTGATGCGGGAAGCAGAGGCGTTGTAAATCCGGATTCGGAATTTCTCCCGGGGTTCTGTTCCGTTTTCGTTTTCATAGAAGCAGCAGTTGTGGTAATCATCGAAATACAGACTGCGTATTTCGTAATCCCCCCGGGGACCGGTATGAGGATCCGGCGCCATGAAGCAGGAAATCCGGCTTCTCAGGAGCGGAATCTGCGCTGCACTGACAAGGTACTTGAATTCATGCCGATACTGCGGCGCATCCGTGCTCATGCGGACATGGGCCTCCTCTCATACCGAAATAGCAATAACAGGGGAAATGCGGAACTGCCCGGGACAGGGTATCCTGGGACGGCCGGGCTTATTCGCCGATATCACCCCGTACGACTTTGCCGATGTTCCAAAGATGCGCGGCCGTCTGTGCGGCTTCCTCGCGCTCTTCGGCAGTACGGAATTCCATGGCGGCGGTCTGGGCGCCGCAGTCCATGCACATCACATACCAGCACCAGTTGTTTTCTTCCTCCAGCAGGCCGGCGCCGCCGCAAAAGGGGCAGTCCTGCAGCTCAAGCTTCGCGTGTAAATCCAAAGCGCTGTTCCTTCTTCCGTGAGATTTGATTCCGTGTGCCGCTTAAGCCTGCGGTACAAAAGTGTGTGAAATCATACTGCTATCATACCAGAGATTCGGAAAATCTTCAATATCATTCCATGTAAAAGATGAAGAAGCAACACGTGGGCTTTCTTTTGGAAAAGCTATTGCAAAACGGGAGAGGACCTGTTATAATGCATCACCGTGAAACCAATTTGAAAAGGAGCTATTGCTATGAATAAGACCGAACTCGTCAAGAAAGTTGCCGCTGAGAATGCACTCAGCCAGAAGCAGGCTGCCGCCGTTGTCGACAGCGTCCTGGATGCGGTTGTTGATACCGTCGCCGCCGGCGAGCCCGTTGCTCTGCTCGGATTCGGCACCTTCTCCGTGAAGCATCGTGACGCCCGCCAGGGCCGCAACCCCGCCACCGGCGAGGCCATGGAGTTTGCTGCCAGCGACACCCCTGTCTTCAAGGCAGGCAAGGCGTTCAAGGAAAAGGTCAACGGATAATCCGGGACCGATCATACGCAAGAAAAGAGCTGCCTTCGGGCAGCTCTTTTGCATGGAAGAAAAATGCTTGGGCATTTTGGCCCGCGTGCACAAAAAATCGTCGGAGAGGGCGGAATGGCTTGCTTTTTTCCACTGACAAGAGGTATAATACAGTTTGGATCGAATGCAGGGTTTATGCAGCGATGATTTTACCGGGAATCTTTGGAAGGGAGGCGGCTGCTTGAACCGTTTCGGAACAAAACTATGCAGCATTGTCCTTTGCACCTCGATGCTCGGCACGACAATGCTTGGCGCGGGGATGCCGTCTGCTTCTGCGGACGGACTGTTCGGAGGGACGAGCCTCTCGGAGCGGCTGCAGAGCCGCGGAACAGGAGAAGGCTCTCTGCTGGACGGCCTCGGGGATGCGGCAGATCGCTTTGCGGAAGGCCGTGAAGAACGGCAGGCCAGAGCGGAGGCCTTCCTGGAAGATGCCAGAGGTTCAGCCGAGAAGTTTCGTGAGAACCATCCGGAACTCACAGCGGGTGCGGATGAAGCGAGAGAGACGCTGCGCGAAGCAGCCGACGGCTTGCGTGAGAATCTGGAGGAGCGCAGCCGGGAGATCGGCGAAACGGCCGGGCTTGCCGGCTTTGGAACCGGCGATGC
>CAMKEK010000130.1:0-4633 GCA_946411545.1 uncultured Clostridia bacterium | reverse complement strand
CGGTTCCTCCCCGGGAACATTTTCCGGCTCCGGCTGGATCTCTTCCGTCGGCGTCTGCGGCACATTTTCCACCGCAGAATTCTCCGTTCCAACGCCCTCTGCCAGTGCCGAATACGGCAGCATGGAAAAGCAGAGAGACACACAGAGGACCAGTGACAGTATAACCGATAAAATGTGATATCTCTTCACAGTTGATCTCCTCCTTCCGGTCTTTCCGGGACCGGTTCGGCAGGCGGCAGCTCCGTCTCCTGTTGCTCAGGGCCCGCGTTCGTCAATTCGGCGGACGCTTCTTCGCCTGACCCATCGGGCGCTTCACCCTTCGGCGCAGCCTGCGCCGTTCCATCCGGCTTGGATGCTTCCTGTTCTCCCGACTGCTCCTGCGCCGATGCAGGACTCTCCGTACCTCCGCTGCCGTCTTCCGGCAGAGGCTCCAGCTTTCCGGAGAACAGGCGCAGATCCGTGTCGCCGTCGATGGTGCCGCGGAAGAAGCCGCTGACCGTTCCGTTGATGTGGCCGCTGATTCTGCCGTCCACCAGGATGGGCGCGCTCGTCTTGTGCTCGCGGTTTACCTTCGGCATGGCAAAGGAGGTCTTCTCGATAATCTTCCCGCCGAGAAGCAGAATCTGCGGCAAAACAAACATGACCAGCACGATCGAGATCATCGTGCCGCGTCCGATGGCTTCTCCGATGCCGTTGATGGTGCAGTCCGTGGTGATGATGCTGATGAGAAGTCCGGAAACCGCCAGGATGGTCCCCGAGGTCAGGATGGTCGGGAAGGCAAAGTTCATGGCCTCGATGATGGCATCCTTCCGCTCCATGGTTTTGATGTTGTCCGAATAACGGTTGGCAATCACGATGGCGTAGTCGATGTTGGCGCCCATCTGAATGGAGCTGACCACCAGCTGTGTCATGAAAAACACGTCTTCATGCACCAGGGTGGGATAGCCGAAGTTCATCCAGATGGCACCCTGAATGACCGCAATCAGCAGAACCGGCATGCCGGCGGAGTTAAAGGTAAAGAGCAGAACCACAAGAACAATCAGGATCGATACCACGCTGACCACGATATTATCAATCTCAAAGGATTTCTTGAATTCATACTGGTTGGTGGAATTGCCCACCACATAGACATCGCCCTTCGGGTAATGCCGCTGGGCGACCTGACGGATGGTATCCGTGAACTGGAAGGTTTCATCCCCGGATTCCGGCAGCGTCAGATACACCAGCATCCGGTCATAGTTTTCTCCCTCCAGCTGCCGTTTACCCACAAGCATCTGGGTTCTGGCGTCGGCAAGCGTATCGGCCTGTTCCCCTTCGAGGTTGATGTATCCCTCGTCGACCTTGTCGCCGACATAAAGAAGCACGTCGATCAGCGGAATGCGGTACTTGGAAATACCGCTGACCAGCTTGTCATAGCTTCCGTCCTGGATGGCGTATACCGAGTAGAGCAGCTCCGCCGTCTCATACTCCAGCTTCAGCAGATCTGCAAATTCGCGCGGGGAGAGCTTGTCGGCCAGCTTGTACCCGCCCATGGCGTCAATCCCCGCGATGGCCGTCACGGAGTCCACCTGCGGGAAGTCCATCAGTTCATCCACGAGGCTCTTCTCCTCGCTGTAGTCCCGGCCGGGAACCACCACCGCCAGCATGGTGCGCGAGGAAAAGGTGTTGCTGATCAGTTCCTGCGCGATCTGGTTCTCGTTCTGCCGCGGCGTGGTCAGGGTGTCATAGCCGTAGACATAGGGGCAGCGGTTTGAGAGCGAGAAGGCCGCAACCACCAGCACAACGAAAACCGGCGGGATCAGGAAGCGTGTCGCCCAGGCAAAGCGGCCCACAAACGGGATCTTCGGCACAAAGGTTTTGTGCTTGGTCTTGTCCATGAGGTTGCCGAAAAGCATCAGGAAGCCCGGCATCACAAGGAAAACCGAGAGCAGGGAGAAGATGATGGCCTTGATCAGGCAGATTGCCATGTCCGGGCCCAGCTTGAACTGCATGAACATCATGGCGATCAGGCCGCCGACGGTGGTCAGGCTGCTTGCCCCGATCTCCGGGATCGCCTTTGACAGGGAAATGATGACGGCCTCCCGCCGCTCATGTGTCACATGCTCTTCCTTGAAACGGTTGCTGTAGATGACCGCATAGTCCAGGGCAAGGGCCAGCTGCAGAATCGTTGTCACCGAGTCCGAAACAAAGGAAATCTTCCCCAGCAGGAAGTTGCAGCCCATGTTCAGGATCGCCGCCACGACGAAGGTCAGGCCGACAACCGCCACATCCGCGTAGGTGTCCGTCGTAAAAGCCAGGACCCCCACCACAATCACCGCAACAAAGGCCGTGATCATGTTGACTTCTTTCTTGATGGTCTCGGCCATGGTGTCGATTACCGTGGTGGAAACAAAGGTGTCGTAGTCCGAGAGCATTTCCCGGATCGTATTCAGCGAATCCACGCAGCGTTCGTCCGTCTGTTCATAATCGAATGTCACCGAGAACAGCGCCGAAGCCTGGTTATAGTGTTCGGTGGTATTGTTGAAGTCCACCATCTGGACGCCTTCCACCTGCTTGATCTCTTCAAACAGCGCTTCCGCTTCGTCATAGGAGATATTCCCCACCATGAAGCTCGCCGTCCCGTAAGTGATGAACTCCCGCTCCATCACATCCAGTCCGATTTTGGTCGAGGAGTCCGCCGGCAGGTAGGCTGTCAGATCATTCTCGACATTGACCCAGTTTACGGCCACCGCCGAGAAAATAATCCCGATAATCACAATCAGGAAAATCAGACTGCGCTTGTCGACAATGAAGGTTGCAAGCTTCAGCATAAAGCTGTTCTGTTTTTCAGGTTTCTGCTCCATAATCCGCCAATCCCTCGATATTCGATATCCGCTCTTTCGCGGGTCATTATCACTTTATCTCGCCTCCGGCGATACAGAATTATGTTACCACCGGCAGCAGTAAAGTACAAGTGTATTTTTTGAACATTTTCACCGGATTGCCCGTCTGTTTCTTCGCTTTCGGTTTCGTTTCTGTAACAATTCGGCAACATTGCTTTTCTGTTCGGATCCCATGATATTATTCTTATGTAATTCTTATGTAAACAACTGCGAAACGGGTAAAAAACTGCGGGACCGCCTGTGATCCCGCAGCTCTTGTTCTGTCTTCACTTTTCCCGCAAAGCCCTTTTCTCTCCTTCGGGCTCAGATGCAGCTCCCGCCGCAGTCAGCCCTGGGCGGCTTTCGGTTCATGGTATTCATAATCCCCGTCAAAGCGTACCTTCTCGGGCGGCTCTGTCAGCAGCTCCGGATGGTCCAGGTAGCGCTTCATGTCTGCAAAGAATCGGCCGTAGTGAGCGCCGGAGCAGACGCGCTCATCGGCGGTAATGCCGATGGGCAGCCAGCGCTTCATCCGCGTCTCGCCGTTTTCGACCACCGCCACCTTTTCCGGAATGCCCATGCCGAAGAACAGGCCCACGTTTCCCCAGTTATAGAGGTGGTGATTCACATCGTGAAGACCGATGGAAGCGGTATTGGTGACATACATGCCGACGTAAAAGGGCAGCTCTTCCATCAGGATGCCGGGGGCAAGCCCATAACGGTCCAGAAGCCGGACCAGGGCCACAATCACGGTCGCCAGCCCCGGTACCGCAAACAGGAAACTCAGCAGCTTATCAACAAAGCTCGGCGGTGCGTCGCCGCGGTTGGCCGCCACGGCGGCTTCCATGCGGTCCCGCACGTCATAGAGTGTGTCGCTCAGGTCAAACTTGATCTTCACCACGGCTTCGCCGTCATCGGCATTGGAAGGATTCTTGAGGATTGTGAACGCCGCCGAGCAGTTGTTCCTTGCAAACAGCTGCTTGTTCATGATAAACCGGTTGACCTCGGGATTGCGGCTGATGGCGCGCACATAGGCGGCCACAATGATCTGCATATAGGAGATCTTCTCGTTCTTTTCCGCTTTCTCTTTTCGGATGAAGCGCGACATGGCCTCCAGGTCCGCCCGGTGTTTCAGGAAAACCTGCGCATCGCATCGCATCGGCATCACATAGGGTGTGATCTTCATTACCGGATCGATCCCGTCAATCCGTCTTCCGTCCGGTCTTCTCCCGAACATCGGCCTTCTCCCTCTTTCGTTTCAAGATTTTTAAGTATTATAGCGGAAAAGTCCGGTTTTGGGAAGCCCCTTCTGTAAGGATATTTCCTGATTTGTGTTAAGAATGCTTACCGGAAGGGTTCACCGGGCGATGCTTATCCCCCCGCCTTCGGTGTCGGGATATCCCTCATGATAAAAATTCCCAGCCGCAGAGCAGCTGGGAATCATGAAAATTTTCTTTTTTACGCGCGATTCAGAATGCCCATGAACTCCTCGCCGGTGATGGTCTCGTGTTCATACAGATACGTCGCCAGTTCGTCCAGTTTTTGTCTGTTCTCCCTGAGGATCTGCAGCGCTTTTTCATGCTGCTGCTTCACCAGGGCAACAACCTGTTCGTCGATTTTGTTCTGCGTATCGGCCGAGCAGGCCAGGCTCGTGTCTCCGCCAAGATACTGGTTGTTGACCGTCTCCAGGGCCACCATGTCAAAGTTCTCGCTCATGCCGTAGCGGGTAATCATCGCCCGTGCGAGCTTTGTCGCCTGCTCGATATCGTTGG
>CAMKEK010000129.1:0-4642 GCA_946411545.1 uncultured Clostridia bacterium | reverse complement strand
TAACAGGCATCATGAATTTCGGCGCTTTTGTCTCGCTTCCGGGCGGGAAAAGCGGTCTGGTTCATATATCTGAGATTTCCAATACGTTTGTAAAAGATGTTCATGATCATCTTAACGTCGGCCAGATGGTGAAGGTTAAGGTGCTTGAAATCAACGAGCAGGGTAAAATAAATCTTTCGATCAAGCGCGCGCTGGCAGAGGAGAAGAAGGAACCGGAACGTGAAGCGGCTCCGCCTCCGGCTGCTCCCAGCAAGCCTGTGATGACGGAAGCAGGGGTGGTTGCTCCCCCAACCGGCGATTTGAGTTTTGAGGAAAAGCTGAAGAAGTTTATGCAGGCTTCCGACAGCAAGAACGCGGACAAACGGCGGAACACCGAGCGTAAGCAGCACGCCAGACGCAAGTAATTCTGGGGCATAAAGCACGCGATCGAATATGTTCTGAAATACAAGACAGGCATCCTTCCGCAGGAAAACGTGCGGGAAGGATGCCTGTTTACGGTTTAATGCCGGTTCAGCGCGGCAGAAAATCGCAGCTGCTGAGCGGGTTCCATTTTGTGTCATAACGGTGATAGACAAAATGACCGTTATTCAGAGCCGCCATATAGTAGCCGGTTTCGAGCTCGGTAACAAACATCGTATCGCCGAGTTCGCAGGGAAGATCGATGCTGTATTCCTGGTTTGGTCCGAAGCTGAGCCGAAGCAGCGACGAATCCCTGGTCAGGATGACCCGGGTGAAAGTGGACATGGCCGTAGAGCTCTGACCGATGGTATAAGGAAGAAGACCGGGGTCTCCGGAATAGAGCTCCCAGTAGCCGCAGTAGGGGAGATACAGGTTAAGCAGTTCCTGCCAGCGGTTCCGGTCAGGGAATTCCCCTTCAAAGGACTGGAGCCAGGCCTGCGCCCCGGGAAGATCACCGGCGCTGCACAGCATGAAGAAATCACGGGTATAGTCGGTGGCCTCGGCAATCCGCTGCGGATAGGAAGCACTTTCTCCATAATCGCCGAGGGCGTGAAAGAGCTCTGTCAAGGCATCCTTCAGCAGCATCAGGTTGGCGGATGGAGCATCCTCCAGGCGGATGTCCGATTTGTCCTTGCCGCAGGCTGCGCTCAGTTCATCGACAACGCTGCTGCCGAGGCGAAGCGCCTCCGCGGTGGAGAGAGAGAAGATGCTGGTCTCGTTCGGATCGGTGGAGATGAGAGCATAGATGCGGCTCACATCATAGCGGGATAGAAACTGATACAGTGAGACGGCCTTCCGGTAAAGGCATTCTGTAGCCATGGTTTTGCTGTCGGAAAAGTCTCCCAGACTTTCAAAAACAGAGTGCGCTTCACTGTAAGCGCCGGATTCGAGCAGCGCAAAAGCACGGTCATAGGTCTCCTGACGCTGAAGGCGAAGCGCCTCCTCTGCCTGATCGTGCAGCATACGGACTTCCCGATCGACGCCGGTCCGGCATTCTTCGGCACGGGAGGCGCTGTCTTTATAATCGCCGAGAGCATCAAAGGCATCGCCCGCCGCGCGATAAAGCAGCATGGCGACGGTTGTGTCCTCTCTGAGATCCGAAGCGGAGTATCCGGCGGTTTCCAGCATCGCGCTGTCACCGGATTCCGCCGCATTCATCAGCCTGTCGGCCTCAATGTATGGGATTTCGCGGTTCAGGATGGTTTCACTGTCCCGATACAGCGGAATATCGGACAAAAGCTCCTGCGCGGCGGACAGATCTCCTGCGTGCAGCGCATTCATCGCACTGCGGTAATGATGTTCACGGTAGACAGCACCGGGCACAGCCGCAATCAGAAGAACCAGCAGCAAAATCGCCGGAATAATGAAGATGAGGTATTTTTTCTGAAGGAGCTTTTTCATCGGAAACACCACCTCCTGTGTATCCTTTCTGTATATATGCAGTATACCATGCAAAACTGAGACTTGCAATGAGATTTCATAATTTCTGCGGCACTTCGTTGACATTGAAAGTTAAAATGACTATAATTGCTTTACCACTATTTTAATGGAGGATTCAACAATGATTGCGATTGGTTCCGATCACGGCGGCTATGCACTGAAGCAGGCTGTGATGAAACATCTTGAGAGCAGAGGCGAGCAGTATCACGATTTCGGTACTTACAGCGAAGCAAGCTGCGATTATCCCGATTACGGCAGAGCAGTGGCGGAAGCTGTCGCGAGCGGAGCGTATCAGTACGGGATCATCATCTGCGGAACTGGCATCGGTATTTCCATTACGGCCAACAAGGTCCGCGGTATTCGCGCGGCACTCTGCGGGGACTGTTTTTCGGCCGAGGCGACCAGACTTCACAATGATGCAAATGTTCTTGCAATGGGCGCCCGCGTTGTCGGAGAGGGCCTGGCGCTGAAGATTGTGGATACGTTTCTGGACACCCCGTTTTCAAACGACGAACGCCATATCCGCCGGATTTCCAAGATCGAGCCGTGAATTGAGCGTTCCGAAAAGGAGTAGATTCATTGGCAAAGAACTCTGATTTTTATCGCGGGAGAAGACAGCGCAGAAATTACTGGCTGATTCCGTTTATTCTGCTGATCGGCCTGATCACGCTGCTGATCGTGCTTTTCTACGGACTGCAGAAATACGCGGTCATCAGAGACGACACCGTGAAAGTTGTCTTCTCTGACTCCGATGAAACGGTCGATTCCGAAACAACAGCGGCAGCGGGCTCGAATATGGTGTTTGATTCCGTGGTCCCTGAAATCGTCTTTCAGCCTCCGGATTATTCCCGCGTGGTGGCAACGGCAGGAAGAAATGTCAAACCGCTCCGCGCTGTTTATCTCAGCGCCGAGGAGATCGGGGAAAGCAGATTGCAGGAAGCCGCGGCAAATCTGGTCGACGGCAATGCCCTGATGCTTGAGATGAAGCCGAGAAGCGGCCAGCTGATGTGGAATTCCAAGGCTTCTCTCGCCTACAGCTACGGCCTTTCGACCGACAATGACTTTACCAACTCGCTCCCGAAGCTGATCCCCGCACTCAAGACCAGGGAAGACGGGAAGACCGTCTATATGGTCGCACAGATCAGCTGCTTTATTGATGAAATGCTCGCGTCCCGAAGCACGCAGTACGCACTGCGAACGGAGAGCGGGTTTAACTACAGCGATGAAAACGGTTCCTGGCTGGATCCCTATAACGCGGACCTGCGCAACTATATTATCGAACTCATCCGGGAGCTGTATGACATGGGCTTCGACGAAGTGGTCCTGGCGGATGTGATGCACCCGGTGGGCGCTACGGTCCAGAACGCAGAAGGGGAGAACATCAAGGCCAAGTTCCTCTATACCAGAGAGATGTCCTATGAACCGGACCCGGTTACGGCGATCTGCGGATTTGCCGTGTATGTGGCGAACGAACTGAAGGACAAGCCGGGACTTCTTTCCATCTATACCGACAGCCCGCAGTCACTGGTCCGGAACAACGAGGACAGCGGACAAAACGCCGTCCTGTTCATGAAAATCTACGACCGGGTTTTCTATCGGACCGACCGTTATACCTATACCTACAATCTGCAGGATATGCAGGGAAGCGTGCCCTACGGAAACGTTCAGGACCGCTTTGTCCCGGTGGTAATCAACCTGATCCCGCATGATAACAGTTCCTGGGTCTATATCGAACAGATTGCCGAAGAAGCGGGGAATACCTAAGAACTTGAGGCAATTCAATCAGTTTGATTTGACATTGCAGCGCATTCAGTGTAAAATTCATATGTATGACCGAGGGGGCGGACTGCCGACTCGGTCAATCAACACGGCAAAAGGAGTACAGCCATGTATAAGGTAGTAACCAAGAGGTATCTGAATGATGCCAAGAGCATCTGTCTTTTCGAGATCGAGGCGCCGCTCGTGGCAAAACACGCCCAGGCCGGCCAGTTTGTGATTTTCCGCCTGGACGAACAGGGGGAGCGTGTTCCGGTATCCGTTGCCGGCTATGACCGTGAGAAGGGAACCGTCACCGTGATGGTCCAGGCCGCCGGCAAGACGACCAAAATGCTCCACACGGTGGAACAGGGCGATTATATTTCGGATTTTGTCGGCCCGCTCGGCAAGGCCACCGAGATGGAGGGCCTGAAGAAGGTCTGTGTCGTCGGCGGCGGTGTCGGCTGCGCCATTGCGTATCCGATTGCCAAGGAAATGCACGCCAGAGGAATTGACGTGACCTTCATCGGCGGTTTCCGCAGCGCCGACATCGTGATCCTGAAGGAAGAGCTGAAAGCTGCGTCCGATAAGCTCATCATGTGCACGGACGACGGCACCTACGGCGAGAAGGGCTTTACCACGGTGTTCCTGAAGAATGAAATCGAAGCGAACATTAAAGAAGGCAAGCCCCAGTTTGACCGCGTCATTGCCATCGGCCCGGACATTATGATGAAGTTCCTTGCTGACGTGACCCGCCCCTACGGAATCAAGACCATCATCTCTCTCGACCCGATCATGGTGGACGGCACGGGCATGTGCGGATGCTGCCGCGTGATCGTCGGCGGTGAGACGAAGTTTGCCTGTGTCGACGGCCCGGACTTTGACGCCCATGAGGTCGACTTTGACAGCCTGCTGAAGCGCGCTGCGTTTTACAAGGATGAGCAGGATGAAGCGGCCAAACACATCTGCAAGATCACAGGAGGAAAGA
>CAMKEK010000128.1:0-4648 GCA_946411545.1 uncultured Clostridia bacterium | reverse complement strand
GGCTGCTGATCCCGGTTCCAGCTGCCGCGGCGCATTTTGCGGTCGTGGTAGGACAGTTTCTTGGTCAGGTCCAGTGTCAGCGCCAGGGCCAGTTCCGCCACAGCATCCGCGTTGGAATGGGTGTTGCAGATCGGGACACTGCTGCTCTGTACCGCAGCAAAGTTGAAGGTATCCATGCCCGTCCAGGGGACCTGAATCAGCTTCAGCGCGGGCGCCGCCTGCAGAAGTTTTTCCGTAATAAAAGGTCCGAGAAGCACATCGGCTTCTCCTGCCATGCCGCAAAGCGTTTCCTCATCAAAGGCCGGAGGGACGATCAGCTCGTATTGTCCGGGAACGAGGGCGTCCAATCCGTCCCGAATATACTGCAGATCTACCGGCAGCATGCTTCGCGTCAGCAGAATTTTGCACATGGTCATGGTATTAACCTCTGAATTCTGTTTTCCTTATTCTGTCCGATCGGGAAATCCCCTCTCTCCGCTCTGCTCAGGCCTTGGCCTTTGGGTCGTAGGCCTTCAGAAGCCCTGCGGCCCTTTCGAGCGTGGCCATCGGGACGGCGAAGGAAAAACGGACGTAGTCGTCCCATTCGGGGCCGAAGGCAATCCCCGGTGTCGAGGCAATTCCCGTCGCCTGCAGGAGATCCGCGCAAAAGCTGTTGGAGTCCTTACCCGTGGCTGAGATATCTGCAAAACAGAAAAATCCCGCCTCCGGCTTCACCGCTTTCATGTACGGCAAAGCATTGAGTTCTGCATGGAAGAAGTCAATCCGTTTCTCCAGCTCCTTTACATAAGGAGCAATGTGGTCCGGCTCATGGGTGTAAATTGAGCAGGCACCTTTCTGAACGAAGGTACAGGTATTTGTATTGACATGCTGCTGAAGCTTATTAATCTTCACGATGGCATCATGTGCGCCAATGGCAAAGCCGAGGCGCCAACCGGTCATTGCGTGGGACTTGCTGAAGCCGTTGGTCACAATCAGCCGGTCGCGGATCTCCGGATAGCTTGCCAGTCCGATCTGCGTCTGCCCGGTATAGACCAGCTTCTCATACACTTCATCGGAAATGATCCAGGCATCATTTTCCCGTGCGAGCTGTACCAGCAGATCGGTTTCCTCTCTGGTAAAGACCTTACCGGTCGGGTTATTGGGGTTGTTAAACAGGATGCACTTTGTCTTCGGATTCACCGCCGCGCGAAGCTTCTCCGGGTCAAGCCGGAAGTTCCGGTCAAGGGCGACGTTTACGATCTTTGCCTGCGGTTCGGCAAGCTTGACCATGGCGGGATAGCTCACGTAATAGGGGGAGAACAAAACCACCTCATCCCCCGGCTCCAGAAGCGCACAGAGGGCAAAGAACACCGCCGGCTTGATGCCCGGTGTGACCACAATATCCACCGCCTTATAGTCGGAAGAAAAGCGTGCGTTCATGTCTTTCGCGATCAGTTCGCGAAACTCCGGCAGGCCCTGGGTGGCGGAATAATGTGTAAAGCCTGCGTTCATCGCTTCCGCGGTTGCATCCAGAACATACTGCGGTGTCTTGAAGTCCGGTTCCCCGAGGCCCAGTGAAATGATCTCCCGGCCGTGTGCGCGCATATCCGCCGCAGCCTGGGCGAATTTATAAGTCAGCGACTCGCCGACTTCTTTGGCAAAGATCATGGTTCCGTCTCTCCTTTTGTCATGTTCTGCGCATCACGCAGCTCCTTTTTCCGCATGTCATCGAATCTGCCCCAGGGGACCGCACTGCCGACGTAGATATCGGAACGCTTCAGTGTTTTGATGACCGTCTGGAGCAGAATTTTCACATCCAGCAGGAAGGAACACTTCTCGACGTATTCCAGGTCATAGTCAAATTTTTTCTGCCAGGATACCGCCGTGCGGCCGTTTACCTGCGCCAGCCCCGTAAGCCCCGGGCGTACATCGTGGCGGTGGTGCTCCCGTTCCGTATAATACGGAAGATATTCCATCAGGAGAGGTCTCGGGCCGACCAGAGACATATCCCCCTTGAAGATGTTCCACACTTCCGGAAGCTCGTCCAAGCTCGTCGAGCGCAGCACACGCCCGAACTTCGTCAGTCTGGCATCGTCGGGGAGTTCCTTGCCGTTTTTGTCCTTCAGGTCCTTCATCGAGCGGAACTTATACAGACGAAACGGCTTTTCTTTGCCTGTTTTCGGGTCGTTCCGTCCGGGGCGTTCCTGCGAAAAGATCACAGGCTTTCCGAGGAAAACGCGCACCAGAAGCGCAACAATTGCGTATAGCCAGGAGAAAAGCAGCATCCCGGCCGACGAGATCACCACATCCAGGATTCTCTTGATCACTTTTTCATAAAAGGTTCTGTGTGTCATGACGTCCCCTTTCGAAATCTTCAGGCGTATAATCGGTTTATTATATCACTCGTCTTTCTGTTCCGCAAGTAAATCGCGATCTTTTTCAGCCAAATGCTCCTCCGCTTCCTTTTGTTTCGGCGCAAGCTCGGGTCGGCCGCAGAGCAGGACGCCTGTATGGGCCACATATGCGGTCATATACCAGAGATAATAGGGCATGTTGTCGCTCAGCTGCATGAAGAGGAACACAAACAGCATCATCTTGCAGAGGCCCGCAAGCTTTTCATCCTTACAGTACCGGAATCTCCAGGCGGTGTAAACCAGCATCAGGACTGCCAGAACCACCATCAGCAGCCCACCTTCATACCAGGTCTGCAGCAGCTCGTTGTGTGCGTGATACCAGGACCAGACGTCGTATTCATCCGCCATCAGAATAAAGCCGGGATTAAGCTGTGCGCCGACGCCGAACCAGGGTTTCTTCATGACGATCGCAACCCCCAGCTGCCAGAGCGGCAGGCGTCCGGAGAGACTGCGCTTTTTCTTGAAGACTTCTTCAATGATGAGTGCAACTGGCTCCGAGCTCACCGTGTATTTCTGGAAAAACATCAGGCAGCAGAAGAGCACGAGAATAATCCCAACGAAAACAAGAAAGTCCCATTTTTGCACCCATCTGCGTGCAAACGGCAACAGAAAATAGCCGAACAACAGGATCGTCCCGATCAGCGCTGTGATACACCAGATTATACGGATGTTAACCAGCAGGACGGCAAAATACAGCACTGTTTTCCACAGGCGGCCGTTCTGCTTCCAATCCATGAGCGTGAAGAACGCGCCCATCATCAGCGACCATCCGGCCTTGTTTTCAAAGCCCAGGAAGAATTCCTCTCTCCAGTCCTTTGCCTCTCCGATATAAAGCTGCGGGAAGAAATAGAAGATGATGTTCAAAATTGCAAGAACCAGATAGATCGTCGACACCACAGTAAGAAAATATCGTTTCCCGTCATCTGTCGAACAGAACAGGAACGCCATCAGAAGCGGAATCATGGAATAGAAGAAGGAATCCGACCATCTCGCCATACTGCCTGTTTCCGGGTTCACAAGTGTCGCGACAAGGTATCCAATGTAGACAACAATATAAGGCAGAAGCAGGCCGGTGTCCGGCTTTTCTGTCGCACGGACCATGCTGATAAGCTGCAGAACTGTCAGCAGGTAAACCACCGCCAATACTGCATAGTTGGCATAGAGGACCAGTGTCTGCATTCTATAGGTAAAGTAGAGAAAATACGTACTGCTCAGCGTCGGCTCCGACACGATATAGGCCGCTGCAAAGGCGACGGTAAACAGCATCTTCAGGCTGCGTGAATCCTTTATTTTTGTTTCAAGTTTCTGCGTCATGGTTGATCTCCTGTGCGGGGCGTCTCTGCCGGGGAATGGTCCGCATATATATCTTTGATTGGGGCGAAGCGCGGCAGGCATATGCCGCACTGTCTCCGTGTTTTTCTCTCCTCGGGTTCTGCTGTTATACTCCGCTGTATCTTATCACGATATGTCCAAAAAAGCTACAGCTTTCTTGTTTATCAGCAATCGTTGGCCCGGAAATGCATTGCAAACTGCTCGTTCTATGGCAAACGCTTTATAGTGTTCTGTTTGACAAACGATATGCCTTCCCTTATAATCTGCTTATGGGCGATGATTGGCATACCGCCCATGCCGTTTACACCGGATTTATGTCCGCAAAGCCCTTTCTCTCTGCCTCAAAACAGACCACATACCGGCTGCAGTGTTTGTGCGCAGCATCCGGCCCTATTTTCTCACTTGTGAAGGGAGCATCTTCCTTTGAATAATAAAATGTTTCAGTCTTATGATTCCAAATCCGATCATCCGCTCAGAGATTCCGGCGCTTCCGGTTCTCCGGATCGTCGCCTTTTCTGGGCGCTCTGTGCGCTCGTCTTTCTGGTAACGCTGGCGCTGACCGCTCTGACACCGATGGTTTCGGATGATTTTGCATACTGCTTCAGCTGGGCCGACTGGACCCGAATCCGCCATGTGAGTCAGATTATCCCCTCGATGGCGGAGCATCGCAATGTGACGAACGGGCGAGTTATTGTGCACGGACTTGTGCAGCTGCTTCTCCTGCTCCCCCGACCGGTGTACTGTGTGCTGAATGCGCTGAACGCGGTCCTGCTGTGTACGCTGATTCGGCGGCTGGTCTCCCCCCTCTCCCGGAGGCAGGAACTCGTGATTCTCCTCTTCGGCATCTGCTATTTCTGCTGTTTTCTTCCCGCCTTCGGCGAAAATGTACTCTGGCTGGACGGATCGCTCA
This sequence comes from uncultured Clostridia bacterium, assembly GCA_946411545.1. Classification (GTDB taxonomy): domain Bacteria; phylum Bacillota; class Clostridia; order Oscillospirales; family Oscillospiraceae; genus Limivicinus. The sequence goes on along the minus strand of CAMKEK010000128.1, from coordinate 13 downwards.
ACTACTTCTGGGG
>CAMKEK010000127.1:0-4659 GCA_946411545.1 uncultured Clostridia bacterium | reverse complement strand
ACGGTGGCGGGAAGCGTCTCCTCGAAGCTCTCGACGGAAAACTGCCGCCCGTATTTGCTGTCGACCCGCCAGCTTCCGCCGAGCGTGAGCACGCTGCCCACATGGACCTCCGGCATGTTCCCGACGACGGTGACAAGGTCCTGGTAGCCTCTGGCGCGGCACTTGAGAACGGAGTAACCGTTCTGCTCATTCTGATACGTGATGCGTTCCACCACACAGCGCAGCTGTTCCAGGATCGTTCACCTTCCTTTCCGTCCATACCGGATGAAGCGCCTATAAAGTCGCTTGTATTGTTTCTCCCCGCCGGAGGCGGGGAGAAAGATCAGGGATTCAGTTCATTCGAAGGGGCGGCTCCGTCAGCCGAGGTCCGTAAGCTTCAGCCTGCGGATGCGGCGCAGAGCATAGCCGTTGGTCAGCAGGGAGAAGGCGAACGTGAACAGCGCCGCGAAGAGGAACGATTCAAGCCTCGGTTCACGGATCATCTGGATGTACGGCGTCTCGGTGACACGCAGAATGCGCTGGCCCATCACGCCGCCGACGCCAAGCCCGACCAGAGTCCCGAGAACGGTGGTTACAACCAGGTCCACCGCCACATAGCGGATGCATTCCGCGGCGGTAAAGCCGTTGATGCGCATAATGGTGAGCTCCGCCGTCTTGCGCTGGATAAAGGTCATGGTGAAGTTTGCCACAATGAAACAGGACATCATGGCCGCGATAAACAGCATGAGATAGACGACAAAGTTCAGTCCGGATGTAAACTGCTCAATCATGGTCCGTTCAGCCGCGGCGTCATTGACATTGACGAGGCCTTCTACGCCGTCAAGTTTCTGACGCAGGTCGTCCAGAGACATGCCGCCGGTCCTGACGAAGAAGCAGTTGTTCTCCGCCGCGGCGCCGAAGGCTTCTTCATAGCTTCCGGGTGTGAGGAAAAAGATCTGCCCGTAATAATTCTCGAATACACCGGCGATCTTGAGATCACAGCGGTTCATCGCGCTGTCATAGACCGTGACATTGTCGCCGGGAACCGCCGCGTAGTGTTCCGAAAAACGCTTTGGAACCAACGCGCCGCTGTCCGGCAGGCGAAGCGGCTCTCCCCGCTCAATGCCGCGCAGCGTATAGAATCCGTCCAGGGCACCGTCTTCGGCGATAATCAGGGTCAGCGCGTTGAGGGTTTCATTTACCTCATAGACCGTGCTCTGCTTGCGGAGATTGACATACTGCAGGGCGTTTTCCTGTAAAATGGCCTCAATGTCGGAAACCACGTTTTCATTCGCGTCGGTGTCATAGACCACCTCGGCTTCATAGGTCATGATCCCGCCGAACTGCCGGTCGGGTACCCCGCTGATTCCGTAGCGGAGGGTAAAGCCGACCACCATCAGCACACAGCCGCCGGCGATGCTGACAATCGTGACAAGCACGCGGTTCCAGTCGGTCCTCATGTTCCGGAGAATCAGGCGGACATACAGGCTCTTTTTGGCGGAAGAGCGAAGCGTTTTCTTCTTTTTTACAGCGGACACCGCACCCTGCATGAGGGCGAGTGCCGTCTGGCGAAGCAGTTGGGAACAGCCCAGATACACCGCCAGGAAGGAGATCCCGACGGCGCCCGCGACGACGAGACCGGTGTCATTGGGCAGAAAACCGCGCGGCCCGGTACCGTAGTTGAGGTGCGACTCATAGCTGTTCAGAACAGCGCGCTGCATCGGAAGCCAGGCAAGAAAAACACCCAGCCCGATGCCGAGCAGAACCGCGGAGCAGGCAAAAATCAGGTATTTTCCGAAAATTTCACGGTTGAACAGGCCGAGCGCTTTGTTTACGCCGATGAGCTTGCGCTGCTGCTCGACCATACGGGAGATGGTGGCATAGATCACCAGAGCTCCGACCACGAGGAAGATCGAAGAGAAGGACATGCTCAGCGAAGAAAGCTTGTCGGAATTGGCCGCGGCATAGATGAAGCCGGGGTTGCCGTTGTTGTTGAGCATGATCCAGCGGCAGGTGCCGATGTTGTTGAGCTGTTCCTTGGCTGACGCAAGCTCCCGCTCGGCGTTTCGCAGCTTCTCTTCTCCTTCGGCGAACTCCTTTTCACCGTCGAGGAGCTTCTTCCGGCCGCTGTTGAGCGTGGTCACCGCGTCAAGATACTGCTCTCCGGAATAATAATAATCCAGTCGGCCGCGCTCATACTCTTCGATGCCGTCCTGAAGCTGCTTCAGCTTCCCCTTGTAGCGGCTGAGATCCAGCATTCCGCCGCTCAGACGCTCAAGCTCGTCAAGCGCCTGCATCGTCGTCATATGCTCAAATCGATCGGGATTTTTTTCATAGAGCGCAAGCGCCGCGGGCGGGATCATTCCGCCGTCTATGGCCCGGTCCATAAATGCGTTGGCGTTATTCAGCAGGATTTGGACATCCTCCAGCCTGTCGGGCAGACCGGGGCCGCCCGCAATGTGGATGCCCCACTTTTCCATCAGCTCCAGAGCGGCCTCCAGCTTTTCTTCCCCCTGGTTCAGCTTGGCCGCGCCCTCTTCCAGCATGCCGGGGACGGGCTCCAGCTGCTTTTCAAGGCTCTTAAGCTCCTCCCAGCCTTCCTCGATTTTCTGCTGTGCATGACCGAGCTCCACCTTGGCGGATTCGTTTTTTTCCTCGCCCTCACGGATGTTCTCTTCGAAGACTTCCCGAATGCCGTCAACGCGGATCACGGTCCGTGTCTCGGCCAGGGATTCCAGTGCCGCGATCACGGGATCGACGACGGCCCAGTATTCCTTGCTGTAGCGGTTATCCGGAGCCCCTTCGACGCGGATGCGCGTCTTCATGAAAGCGCCCTGCAGGCCTTCGCGGTTGAAGGCGTTCTCCTGTACGAAGATATACGGCGTGACCGGAACCATGTAGCTGAAATGGTCCGGAGTGTGGAAAATCCCCGTGATTTCAAAGTCATGCTCCGCAAGCGGGTCCACATCCATGATCGGATCACAGTTGACCGTGAGGCGCTGGCCGACGGAGAGTCCGAGATCCTCGGCCAGATTCCGTTCCACGGCGCATTCGCCGGCCTGTTCCGGCATGCGGCCCTCCAGCAGCACCGGAAGGGATATATTCTCCGGCAGGGAAACAACCGAGACTGCGGTTTTCCTGTTGTCAAGGTGGAGTCGGGTGTCAATCTGCCAGACAGGCTCCGCCTCGCTGACGCCCGGGACCGAGCGGATCTCCTCCAGATCCTCGTCGGTCATGAGCATGGTGGATGTGACCTCCACATCCCAAAGCTCACGGTCATTGAAGAAGAGCAGCGCGTCCTGCTTGAGCGCCGCGGCGGAGTAGGCGATACCCAGATAAGCCACGGCGGCCAGAAGCCCGATCATTACGATTGAGATAAAGGCAACGATCTCTTTGCGGATATTGCGGCGCGCATCAAGTAATTCTGTCCTGGTCATGTTACCAGACGAGTTCCGTTGCCATCGCCGGGTGGAGGTTGACCCGGATGCTGGAGATCACACCGTTTCGCAGCTTGACGACCCGATTCGCCATGCGGGCGATCTCAGGGTTGTGGGTGATCATGACGACGGTGGAGCCCCTGCTTTGAACAATCTGCTCAAAGACCTGCAGCACTTCGATGCTGGTCTGATAGTCCAGAGCCGCGGTGGGTTCATCGGCAAAGATGATCTTCGGATTCTTGACGATGGCGCGGGCAATGGAGACGCGCTGCTGCTGGCCGCCGGAGAGCATGGAAGGAAAGTTGCCCGCCCGGTCGGTCAGGCCAACCTTCTCGATGGCTTCTTCCGCGGTCATCGGATCGCGAACCAGATCCGCGATGAACTGGACATTCTCCTGGGCGGTCAGGTTCGGCATGAGGTTGTACTGCTGAAATACAAAGCCAAGATACTCTCTTCGGAAGCGCGTCAGTTCTTTGTCCGTCGGGCGGGAGAAGTCCTTTCCGTCGATGATAAGACTTCCGTCCGTCAGGTGGTCCATGCCCGCAATGATGTTGACCAGGGTGGACTTGCCGCAGCCGGACTCGCCCAGAATGACCACGAATTCATTTTTGTAGATGTCGAGGTCGATCCCTTTCAAAACCCGCAGGACGCCGTCGCCGGACGGAAACTCCTTGATGATGCCGCGGAGGGAAATAAGCACCTGCTTCTTCTCGCCGGCGGAGACGGTGAAGCCCTTCTCCTCGATGGTGAGGGCCCCCATGGCGGCCATCCGCTCGCAGAGCTGCTGCTCTTCCTCGTCAAAGCCGGAACCGTCCGTCTTGTTGACGAGCTGCATGCAGCCGATCACTTCCGTGAGGTTCTTCAGCGGGACGCACAGCATGCTGCGCACCAGAGGGCCGCAGTCATCGAACACGCTGCCCGGGTATTCCCCGGCCATGGTATCCTGGATCAGAATGCTCTTTCCGTCCCGGGTGACAAGACCTTCCACACCGAGACCGTTTTCGGCGCTGATATTGGTAAAGTTGACCGGCCCTGTCTGAGAGATCGGGACCAGCCGGTCTGCCTCCTTGTCCAGAAGCCACACGGCGCCAGCTTCACAGTTAAGAATCCTTGTGAGCATTTCCAGCATCCCGGAAAAAGCCGCGGAGACCTCTTCCGTATCCAGCAGCTGTTCCAAAAGCTCAAACATGACGCCGACAAAACGTTTGTTCTTCAAAGCAAGTAACACTCCGTTCCTATCTGT
>CAMKEK010000126.1:0-4732 GCA_946411545.1 uncultured Clostridia bacterium | reverse complement strand
TATATCAACAAGGAACCGGTCCGCCTGAAGGACATCAACGGCCTCCTGATGGACACGGGCCTCGGCCGCGACGGCTACTCCATCATCGGCCAGGGAAAGATTGCCGATATCATCTCCACCAAGAGCGCGGACCGTCGGGAAGTCTTTGAAGAGGCTGCCGGGATTTCCCGCTACCGCTATCGGAAAGAAGAAGCCGAGCGCAAGCTGGAAAAGACGGAAGAGAATCTCGTCCGCATCAACGACAAAATTGAAGAACTGGAGCTCCAGGTCGGCCCGTTGAAGGAGCAGTCCGAAAAGGCAAAGAAATACCTGGTGCTGCGCGACGAGCTCCGCATCCGGGAGATTTCCGTGTGGCTGGCCACGCTGGACAAACTGCGGGCACAGTCCGAAGCGGTCCGACAGGAGTATGAGCAGCTTTCCGAAGAGCTGACCCGTGCCAAGGCGGAGCTGGATTCGGTCTATGTCTCGGGCGACAGCCTGACCGAGCGCATGCACCGGAAGGATGTGGAGTCCGAGGAAGCGCGGGAGCGCCTCTCGGCCGCGGAAGCGAGGCTCTCGACCTGTGAGGCGGAAGCGGCGGTGCTGAACGCCAATATCGAAAGCAGCATCGAAAATGTTCAGCGGATCCAGAAGGATCTGGAACAGCAGCGCAGCCGCGTGGAGGAGATCCGATCCGAAATCCGCCACGGACAGGAGCGGATCCGGGAGATCGAGGAAGAAAAGGAAAATCTGGCCGGTCGGATGCAGGAGGCGGAAAACGTCCTGAAGGGCTGCCAGATGAAGCTGAGCAGCCGCGAGGCCATGCTGAAGCAGCAGACGGACCAGTTTAACGCCGCAACGGTGGAACGCAACAGCGCCGAAGCGCGCGTGCGGATCCTGAGCGATATGCAGCGGGATTTTGAAGGCTATTCCAAAGCGGTCAAGTCCGTCATGCGGGAAGCAAACCGCGGCACCCTCCGGGCGATTTACGGCCCGGTGTCCGGCCTCATCCGAACGGATGGGGAGCTGGCCCTCGCCATCGAAACCGCCCTCGGCAGCGCCGGACAGAACATCGTCGTCGGCACGCAGAATGACGCGCGCCTGGCGATTGAAATGCTGCAGCGGCAGGATGCCGGCCGCGCGACCTTCCTTCCGCTGGATACCATCCGCGGCAGCAGGCTTCAGGAGGTTCCGGAGCGGGATCCCGGCTTCGTGGGACTGGCCTCGGAACTTGTGGACTACGATCCCAAGTACGAGCAGATCATCCTGAACCTGCTGGGCAAGACCGTGATTGCCGAACGGCTCTCCGATGCGATTCGCATGTCGAAGACCAGCGGGAACCGCCTGCGCATTGTCACGCTGGACGGACAGATGATTCATTCCGGCGGCTCCATGACCGGCGGAAGCAGCATCCGCAGCAGCGGAATCCTGTCTCGGGCAAGCGAACTTGAACAGCTGAAGCAGGATCTTCTGCACCTGCAGAAAAAGCAGGAAAACGCGCAGGAACTGCTGGACAATACCCGCCGCGCCACAGAGAAGCTTCAGTATGAGCTCTCCATGGCCCAGGAAGATCAGAGCCGCCTGCTTCAGGATATGGCGGCGCTGGATGCCGAACGGCGCTCGGTGGATGCCTCGACCCAGCAGTTTACGGTATTGCTCAATGCCATTGACGGGGACAGCGACCTGCGGCGCAGCACCATCGCGGCGGCGGAACGCCAGACGGAGAGCTTCCGGGAGCGCCTGAAAGAGAAGCTGGAACAGAAAAAGACGATCCAGGCGGATGTGGACCGCGAGAAGGCGGAGATCCGCAGAATCAGCGACGAAAAGCTGGAGCTGGAAGGGAAGCGGACCAAAACGGACAAGCTGGCCCAGCAGCTCAACGCCGACATCAACGACCTGGAACGCCGGGTCTCCCGCGCGGAGCAGAAAAAGGTCACCGCCGATCTGGAAGAGAAGCAGATTATCGACAAACTCTGGGACAGCTATGAACTCAGCCACACGGCGGCCCAGACCCTGCGCCAGCCGGTGGAGAACCTGCAGAAGGCCAACAAGGAGATTACCGATCTGCGCCGGCAGATGAACGCGCTCGGCACCCCGAACCTCGGGGCCATCGAGGAGTATGAACGGGTTAATACCCGCTACGAATTCCTGCGGGAGCAGCGGGACGACGTGGAGAAGGCGAAGAACGAACTCGTCGGCGTGATCCGCGACATCACCCATGACATGGAAACCATCTTCGTCGAACGCTTCCGCCGAATCGACGAATGCTTCCGGGATACCTTCCGGGACCTCTTCGGCGGCGGCAAGGCGGCGCTGGTTCTCGAGGATGAGAATGACGTCCTGAACTGCGGCATCGACATCCGGGTTCAGCCGCCGGGCAAGGCGGTTTCGACCATCAGCCTGCTCTCCGGCGGAGAAAAAGCCTTCGTTGCGATTGCGCTCTATTTTGCAATCCTGAAGGTGCGTCCCACACCCTTCTGCATCATGGACGAGATCGAAGCGGCGCTGGATGAGGAAAACGTCAGCCGCTATGCGCAGTATATGCGGCATTTTGCAGATAAAACACAGTTTCTGGTCATCACGCACCGCCGCGGAACCATGGAAGAAGCGGATATGCTCTACGGGGTGACCATGCAGGAAAAAGGCGTCTCCACGGTCCTGAGTCTGGACCTTGAGGCGGCAAAGAAGACAATAGAGGAGTAATTATGGGACTGTTTGACAAGCTGTTCGGAGGCCTCGGAAAGACCAGACAGCAGATCGATCTGGAAGAGCTGTTTCAGGGCTATGCCCCGGACAGCGAAGAATTCTATGAGAATCTGGAAGAGATGCTGATCCTCTCGGACGCCGGGATGGAAACGGCGGAGCGCGTGGACTATCTCATGCACAGGAAAACATGGGAAGACCGTTACCGCAAGGGGGAAGAAGCCCGCGAGGGCCTCATCAAGATCCTCACCGGCCTGCTGAATGTGGGAGAAACGGAACTGAAACTGACGACCAAGCCTTCCGTCATCCTGATGGTTGGCGTGAACGGCGTCGGCAAGACCACCACCATCGGAAAGCTCGCCCACCAGCTGATTGATTCCGGAAAGAAAGTCATGCTCTGCGCGGGCGACACCTTCCGCGCCGCGGCGGCGGAGCAGCTGGGCATCTGGGCGGAACGCTCCGGGGCGGACTTTGTCCGCCACGAAGAGGGAAGCGACCCCGCGGCCGTGGTCTATGACGGAATCTGCGCGGCCAAGGCCCGCGGAACGGACGTGATCCTCATTGACACCGCGGGACGTCTGCACAACAAGACCAACCTCATGAACGAGCTGAACAAGATCCGCCGCATCATCGACCGGGAGCTCCCGGATGCCGATGTGGAGACGCTGATGGTGCTTGACGCGACCACCGGCCAGAACGGCCTGCTGCAGGCCAAGCAGTTTCTTGAGACCTGCGGCATTACCGGCATCGTCCTGACCAAGCTTGACGGTACGGCCAAGGGCGGCATCGTCTTTGCCATTGCCAACGAGTGCAAGCTTCCGGTGAAGTATGTCGGCGTCGGCGAGGGCATCGACGATCTGATCCCGTTCGACGGAAAGAACTTTGTCGAAGCGCTGTTCAAAGAATAAAGAGGAGAAGCCCGGTATGACAAGCAAGGAACGTGCAAGGCTGAAGGGCCTTGCTTCAACGGCAGACACCATTGTCCAGATTGGAAAGAGCGGTATTACCGAGAACGTTGTCGCATCTGTGGACGCAGCCCTGACCGCGCGGGAGCTGGTGAAGGGAAAAGTCCTGGAGAGCAGCATGCTGACCGCACGGGAAGCCTGTGAACAGCTGGCCGAAGCCCTCGGCGCCGAAGCGGTACAGGCAATCGGAACCAAGTTCGTGCTCTACCGCAGGAAACCGGAATGAACGACGGCTCAGAAGACAGAACAGGCATGGAAATTGCCGTTTACGGCGGAAGCTTCAATCCGCCGCATCTCGGGCACCGCGAGGCGGTGATTACGGCGCTGGATACACTGAATCCGGATCTGCTGCTGATCATGCCCGATCACGAACCGCCGCACAAGGAAATGGAAGAGGGGAGCCCGACCCCGGAGCAGCGCCTGGAGCTCTGCCGGATGACCTTCGGGGATCTGGACCGGGTGGAGGTTTCGGCCCTGGAGCTGGAGCGGAACGGAAAAAGCTACACCTATGACACGGTGTTGGAGCTGCAGGAGCGTTATCCCGGCGCAGGCCTGACCCTGGTGGTCGGAACCGACATGATCCTCACGTTCGAGGAGTGGTACCACTTCGAGTACCTGCTGGCGCACTGCCGCATCGCCGCCCTGGCGAGGGACCTTGAGGACGAGGAGAAACTTCGGGAAGCGGCGGAACATCTTCGAAGCTGCTACGGCGCGGAGATCATCCTGCTGGAGCACGCGCCGCTGCCGATGAGTTCCACCGAGCTGCGCGGGATGCTGCGCCGGCGTCTCGGGGCGGAGTCCATCCACGAGGAGGCCTATGCCGCCATCATCCGAAACCGTTTCTATGATGCGGCCCCGGAACTGAGCTGGCTGAGAGAGCGGGCGTACACCATGCTGGATGAACGGCGCATCGCCCATGTGGCCGGCTGTGAGAGCGAAGCCATCGAGCTGGCGCGCCGCTGGGGCGAGGACCCGGAGACCGCCGCCGAGGCGGGGATTCTTCATGATATTACCAAACGTCTTTCTCATGAAGAACAGTTGAACTTGTGTGAAAAATATGCTATTATTTGCGACAGCGCCGAGCG
>CAMKEK010000125.1:0-4745 GCA_946411545.1 uncultured Clostridia bacterium | reverse complement strand
TTACAAGGTGGCCAAGTGGAGACAAGAGCGGGGCCTGAGAAGCAATTTTCGCAGGCGGCCATTTGATGCCGCGGAAGCACGGAAGCTCTATGATCAGGGATTGACCGACGTGGAGATCGCCAGAGCGATCGGAAAATCCGATACCACCATCTACAACTGGAGAGTGCGGGAAGGCCTGGAGGCCAACCGGATGAAGAAAAGACTGGTCAAAGAGATGCAGGAGCTCCGGGAAGAGCTGTATCGGGCGGGCGAAAGTGACCAGACAATCGCAGAGCGGACGGGAACAAAGCTCGGGACGGTCCGGGCCTGGCGGCAGTACCACAAGCTCCCGGCCAACGATCAGCGAAAACTGCCCAAATACGACCGAGACAAGATGCGAGAATACTACAGGCAAGGAATGAGCGACTCCGAGATCGGGATGCGCCTCGGATGCTACAACAGCACGGTGGCCGCATGGCGAAAGGAGAACGGCCTTCCACCAAACTGGCAGGAAAGTCAAAAGAAAGCGAAGAAAAAATGACAGATACAGATATTTATATGACGCTCTGCGACAGCTGCGCGGAGAAGATGGATACCGAGCGGCATCCGGAGAATCCGTACTATCTGACGCAGGTGGGCGGGCCGCGGGTTACGATCTGCCCGAAGTGCTTCAAAACGGCAACCTGCAGAAAGTACAGTGCAGAGAGCAAAGCGATGCGGGCGTTCCGCCGGGAACTGGCGAGGCGCCAGAAGAAAGGACCGCCACAGCAGAAAGACAACCGGGCAAGGTACCGGGGCAACTGGCGGGAATCGGAACAGGAGGACTGATAAACCAAGAGCGGATTAAGGCCGCACCGCGATGCGGCGTACGGACAGAGATCCGGCATCCGCACCGATCCGAAAGGAGGAGCGGATATGAGCACTATCGACAAACGCATTTATCTTGACGCGCTGCGGCAGAGACTCGGGGATGTTGTAACGGCAAACGACATGGAGCGGGTCCTGAAGGTGGCGGACGACGTTCTGATTGATTTCGACATTCACTCGGTCGGACAGATGGGCGAGGACATGGACTCGGAGCAGCTGCTTGAATTCTATCTCATGCAGCTTGAGGTCCGAGGCTGCGCTCCCGGCACGATCTACGGGAAAAAGCGGAAAATGAAGATCCTGCTGGAATTCACGGGAGTCCCGTTCCGGAAAATGAGAGCGGAGCACATCATGGCATTCATGCAGGCAGAGCGGGAACGTGGGATCTCACAGGTTACGCTTGACAACGACCGGCACGCGTTCAACGCGTTCTTCACATGGATGAAGAACGAGGAATTGATTTCAAAAAGCCCGATGGACCGGATTATGCCGATCAAAAGACCGAACGTCATGAGGCTGCCGTTTTCAGACACAGAGCTGAGACTGATCGATGAGGCGGCAACCAGCACCAGAGACAAGGCAATCATCGCATTCCTGACGGCGACAGGCTGCCGGGTGGCCGAAGCAGCTGCCGTAGACATCGCTGACATCGAATGGGACAGGGACCGACTCCGGGTGACAGGAAAAGGCTCGAAAGAGCGAATCGTCTACCTGGCCGGCGTTCAGAAGATGCTGGTCAGGCGGTATGTGGACGAGCGGAAAGACGACCTGCCGGCGCTGTTTATCGGCAAAGGCAGTGAGAGGCTGACACCGGGCGGAATTCGGAGAATCCTGACGAAGGTCAGCAAAAAGTCGGGCGTCGAGGGCGTGCACCCGCACAGGTTCCGCCGGACGCTGGCCACGAACCTCATGAAGGCGGGAATGCCGATCGAGCGGGTGCAGAAGATCCTCGGCCACGTGAAGATCACCACGACGCAGCTGTACATTTATGTCGACGACACGGACGTGCAGAACGATTACATGAAATACAGATGACGGGAGGCTGGCATGAAAGACACAGCACGATGCTACCTCCGGGAGGCGGTAAACTCCTACGGGGCAGGGCGGACAGACGCACTGTACGAGGGAATGAGGCATTATACGGGCAAGCTGATGGAGGTGGTCAACGAAGCCCATCCGGACGATCTGCCGATGGTTCTGGCGGCTATCGACACGGTCGAGGAGACCGTCCGGGATCTGCCGGAATATAAAATGAAGAAGTATGCAACGGTGGCGGAGAAGATGTGCCGCCAGCTGAAGCCGATCATGACGCGGCAGCGCGTCGAGATCAGAGTAACAGAAGACATGTATGAACTCCCGGATGAGCAGATCCGCGGATTCTGAATCCGTGGCAGGAGCGGCAGCGTTCCTGCCACAGCTTGAGAACCCGGGAACCTTGACAGCTGAAAGCATTATAGGAAACGCTCTCGCGCACGCACGCGCACGCGTTTCTTATAAGGACTTTTTAGCGGCTAAGTTTAGAGCATATAGTTACAAAACGGAGGCGGGGGATGAGGAAGCTCGTGAAATATTACATCATCTCAGGCCGGACGATTGAAGAAAAGCGAAGCTGGATTCCAATCGGTCCGGGCTATCGGAAACCGAGAGGGACACGCCGGGCCGGTGCGTCGTCCCTGAAGAAGATCAAAGCCAACGAGCGGAGCTGCGTCCTGAACCTGGCCAGGACAATCAACTGCAATTTCGGCGTGGGTGATTGGTTCATCGCTCTGAAGTACGACGATGCTCACTATCCGGCCAGCGCTGCCGCGGATCCTGATCAGCGCCGAGAGGATGAATACCAGCAGGCGAAGCAGATCCTGACGAAGAAGTTCCTGCCGAAGGTCCGGAAGGAATACGAGAAGCAGACCGGGAAGAAGCTGCCGGCGGTCTGGGTGACGGCCAACTGGTCTACGAAGGAGAAACATTTCACGCGGATCCATCATCACATCGTCCTTCCAAACGACGCGCTGCAGATCGCGGAAAAGATCTGGAAGAGAATCGGAGGGCTCGGCACGATCTATCCGGAACCGATGACCAACGAGGGCGACTACACCAGAATAGCACAATACATGATCGACAACGTCCAGGGAAGACCGGCAGGGGAAAACCGATGGAGTGGCTGCCGGGGAATGCTCAAGCCGGTGATCACAGAGCCGGTGGAAGTCTCGGACGTGGAAGATGTCCAGCCTCTCGAAGGTAGCATCATCAAGGACGTGATGCACTACCAGGACGAGGACGGAAGAACGGTGAGCGCGTACCTGCGGCAGACGCTGCCGGAGAAGGTCAAGATCAGAGGCGGGCAGATCGTCCTGCCGAAACGACGTAGGAGGAAAAGCGCATGAGCAAACCTCGGGAACCTTGGTGGCCGTATGTCAAGAACGTGCTCAAAATGTATCCGCAAATGAAGCGGGAGCTCGAAGCGATCCGGAGCCAGTCCGTGACAACACACTACAACGCGGCCGGCGGAAGCAGCGGGCCGGGAAGGTCAACGGAACAGACTGCCCTCAGAGAACTGCCACCGCAGCGCATGAGAGAATACGAGGCAGTTAGGAAAGCAATCCAGAAGACTGGACATCTTCCGGAAGGAAAGACACGGAACGACATTATCCGCCTGGTATACTTCAGAAAGCGCTACAACCTCTGCGGCGCGGCATGGGCATGTCATGTGTCGGAGATCACGGCAAAACGATATCACGGAGATTTCCTGCGTTTGGTGGCGCAATATCTCGGCCTCCGGTAATCTGATACGCACGAGCCAAACAAAAGGCTTAACATGATACCATCCGGGGGCCTTGGAAAAAGACACCCGGGGGTCACTGATCAGCACGGAGGGGGCGCAGAAACATGGCCGGGAAAAGGTCAACGGCAAACCCTCGCCACGCAAACGGGAACCTCCGCAGAAAATACCGGGCCCGCCTGAAAGCACAGGGGGGACCATGCGGAATATGCGGGGGGAGGCTGGGACCGATCCACTACGACGAGCCGAGCGACGCGGCACATCCGCTGTCATTCGTCGTCGACGAGATCAAGCCGATTTCCAGATTCAGAGAATTCGGATACGAGAGCCGGGAGGCGGCGGCTCAGGACTGGAGCAACCTTCAGGCAGCTCACTATTGCTGCAACGCGGCGAAAAGCAATCACATAAACGGCGAGACGAAAAGCAATCACATAAACGGCGAGACGAAAAGAGGGCCTCGCCGTTTTCCAATGGCATCAGACGGCGACTGGTGACGGTCGCCCATGAGGGTGGGGAGGGAGCCCCCCAGGGGGCCAGCGGCACCTAACCCGCCGTCCAGCGCCGATTTACCCCCGGAGAAAAATTTCGGATTGGGGAAATGCAAATAGAGGACGCGCGCGGGATGCGCACATGTAACGCGCACACGATATGCGGACGCATTGAGGAAGGGAGGCGGATGCCGTGGGACTGACCAAGGAACAGAAATACACCGAGACCATGAAGCGGCTCGGCATCTACGATCCGGCCTTCGACGATACAATCCGACAGCTCGCCACCTTGGAGAGGGAGCAGGGCCGCGTCAGGGACGAATGGAAAGCTCCGATGGAGGCCGTCCGGGACATCAAGGCGGCCAGGAGGAAAGCGAAAGAATGCGGAAAGACCGCAGAGGGAACCGGAGACAGAGAGTGCGCCGAAGCCTGGAAAGAGACGGCCGAAGCGTGGGAGAAGGCGGGAGAGATCTGGAAAGAAGCTGCAGAAACCTGGGAGAATCACCCGATGGCAGACAAGCTCTATGCCGTTATCCTTCAGCAGAACAAAATCATCCTGCAGCTGCGGGAGACACTCGGGCTCACGCCGAAGGCCCTGAAGCGCTTCCGGGCGGAGTTCGGCACGCCGGTCGAAG
>CAMKEK010000124.1:0-4777 GCA_946411545.1 uncultured Clostridia bacterium | reverse complement strand
TACTTCTTTGAAAAGATCAATGCCGCCGGCATCCGTACCCATTTTGTCAGCGCCGATCTGAACGAGACCACCATGGAAGTTCTCCCCGCGAAGGTTTTCGGCAAGGGTCTCGAAGTCATCTGCCGTCACAAGGCCGTCGGCTCCTTCTTCCGCCGCTACAGCGATTATGTTGAAGAGGGTGCAGACCTGCCCGCATACGTGGAAATGACCTTCAAGAACGACGAAAAGGGCGATCCCCTGGTCACGAAGGACGGCCTGATCGTTCTCGGCGTCATGACGGCTGAGCAGTATGACACCATCAAGGACATGACCCAGAAGATCACCCAGATCGTCGCCGACGAGATGAAGGCCCGCGGCCTGGTTCTCTATGACATCAAGTTTGAATACGGCTATGACGCCGACGGCCAGGTCATGCTGATCGACGAGATCGCCTCCGGTAATATGCGCGTCTACAAGGACGGTCAGTATATTGATCCGATGACGCTCTCCGAGCTCTTCTTCGCCTGATGGGAGGCTTTTTCGGCGCGGTATCCAAACGTGACGTCGTCCTGGATGTCTTTTTCGGTACCGACTATCACAGCCATCTCGGCACCCGCAATGCCGGGATGGCGATCTGGAGCCCGGAACACGGCTGTCAGCGGCAGATCCACTCCATCTCCAACACCCCGTTCCGGACCAAATTTGAAAAAGATCTGGCGGACTTCAAAGGCGGCTGCTGCGGCATCGGCTGCATCAGCGATTCCGATCCCCAGCCGCTTCTGGTGCGTTCCCACCTCGGCCTCTATGCCATCACCACCGTGGGCCAGATCAACAACGCAGAACAGCTGGTAGACACCTACTTTTCCGATCACGGCCACCAGTTCATGGCAATGAGCTCCGGAAGAGTCAACTGCACCGAGCTGGTCGCCGCCCTGATCAATGAGCGGGACAGTCTTGTGGAGGGGATCCAGCACATGCAGCGGGTTATCGACGGTTCGATGACGGTGCTTCTGATGACGGCTGACGGTGAAATCATTGCGGCGCGCGACAGAGTCGGGCGTCTCCCGGTATTGATCGGGAAAGACAAAGACGGCCACTGCGTCAGCTTTGAATCCTTCGCTTTCCAGAAACTCGGCTATACCAAGGAATACGAGCTGGGCCCTGCCGAGATCGTCAGAATTACAGCCGACGAGCTTGAAACCCTTGCCCCGGCAGCATCCAAGATGAAGATCTGTGCCTTCCTCTGGAGTTATTACGGCTATCCCAACTCAAATTATGAAGGCGTCAACGTCGAGGTCATGCGCTATCGCAACGGCGAGATCATGGCCCGCGACGAGATCGTCCACGGCCAGCTCCCCAAGGTCGACTTTGTGGCCGGCGTGCCCGATTCCGGTATTCCGCATGCAATCGGTTATTCCAACCGCAGCGGGAAGCCCTTTGCCCGGCCCTTTGTCAAGTATACCCCCACCTGGCCCCGTTCCTTCATGCCGTCCAATCAGGATGTCCGTGACCAGGTCGCGAAGATGAAGCAGATCCCCGTTCCCGAGCTGATTGAAGGAAAGAAGCTGCTCTTTGTCGACGATTCCATCGTCCGCGGCACCCAGCTCCAGGGCACGGTCGACTTTCTCTATGAGTCGGGCGCTGCCGAGGTTCATATGCGTTCGGCCTGCCCGCCGATCATGTATGCCTGCAAGTATCTGAACTTCTCCCGCGGAAACTCCGACATGGACCTTCTGGCCCGCCGCACCATACAGGAGCTGGAGGGTGACGAGGGCCAGGAGCATCTGGATGAATACTCCGACTCGCACTCTGAGCGCGGAAAGTGTCTCCGCAAAGCCATCAGCGAAAAGCTCGGCTTCGATTCTCTGGAATACCAGTCTCTGGACGGCCTGCTGGAGGCCATCGGGATTGACCCGGAAAAGATCTGCACCTATTGCTGGAACGGCAAAGAATAATTCGCCGTATGGAGATTTGATATGAACAATTCACACTCCGCATCCTACGCCGCGGCCGGCGTCAACATCGAAGCCGGGTACGAAGGCGTCCGTCTGATGAAACAGCATGTTCAGCGCACCTTCACCCCCGGTGTGGTCTCGGATATCGGCGGCTTCGGCGGCCTGTTCCGGCCGGAGCTCACCGGAATGAAGTCACCCGTTCTCGTTTCCGGCACGGACGGTGTCGGCACCAAACAGCGTATTGCCCAGCTTATGGGCATTCACAGCACCGTTGGGATCGACTGTGTCGCCATGTGCGTCAATGACATCGTCTGCTGCGGCGCAAGGCCCCTGTTTTTCCTTGACTACATCGCCATTGGCAGAAATGAGCCCGAAAAGGTCGCGTCTCTGGTTTCCGGTGTCGCGGAGGGCTGCGTCCGGGCCGGCTGCGCTCTGGTCGGCGGCGAAACCGCGGAACACCCCGGCACCATGCAGCTGGAGGACTACGACCTGGCCGGTTTCTCGGTCGGAATCGTCGATGAGGAAAAAATCATCCGGAAGGACTCTGTTCAGGAGGGCGATGTCATTCTCGGCCTGCCCTCCAGCGGTATCCACTCCAACGGCTACTCCCTCGTCCGAAAGGTTTTCGACGTGGAGCATGCCGCGCTTGACGCCCCGATGGCAGAGCTTGGCACAACGCTGGGCGAGGCTCTTCTGACGCCCACCGTGATCTATGTCAAGCCGGTTCTGGCCGCGCTGGAGGCCGGCGGTATCCACGGGATCAGTCATATCACCGGCGGTGGATTCTATGAAAACATCCCGCGCTGTCTTCCCGACGGTTTCCAGGCCAAAATCGAAAAGGCGTCCATTCCGGTGCTCCCGATCTTCAAGCTGATCCAGGAGCGCGGCGGCATCCCCGAGCGCGACATGTTCAACACCTTCAACATGGGCATCGGCATGAGTCTCGTCGTCGCTTCCGATCGGGCTGACACGCTCAAAGCGGTCCTTCCGGATGCGGTGGTGATCGGTGAAATCGTCCGCGCCGAAGACGCAATCTCGATCAGCTAAGGAGCGCACGATGACTGAAAAAGCAAGGATCGCGGTGCTTGTTTCCGGCGGCGGCACCAATCTTCAGGCCCTTCTGGACGCACAGCAAACCGGCATTCTCCACAGCGGCCAAATCGTTCTGGTCGTATCCAACAATTCCAAAGCCTATGCTTTGCAGCGCGCGGCAAACTACGCCGTCGCGACGGCCGTATGCAAAGGCCCCACGTTTGAAGCGGACCTGCGTGTTCTCCTGAAGGAATACCGGATTGACCTCATCATCCTCGCGGGGTTCATGCGGATTCTCAGCGAAGACTTCACTTCCGAGTGGCCGAACCGGATTCTCAATGTACACCCCTCCCTGATTCCGGCGTTCTGCGGCAAGGGCTACTACGGCCTGCGCGTGCATGAAGAGGCACTGCGCCGCGGCGTCAAGGTCACCGGCGCTACGGTTCACTTTGTCAACGAAATCCCCGACGGCGGCGAGATCATTCTTCAGAAAGCCGTCGAGGTTCTCCCCGGCGACACCCCCGAGACACTTCAGCGCAGAGTTATGGAGCAGGCCGAATGGATTCTTCTGCCGCAGGCGGCAGAGCTCGTATCGAAAGGAGTAAAAGCATGACCGATTTTCTGGACTTCCTGAAAAGCAATCCCTACCCCGGCCGCGGCATCGCCGTCGGGAAGAATCGTGTATACTATTTTATCATGGGCCGCAGCGAAAACAGCCGCAACCGCATCTTTGTCGAGACGGAAGACGGAATCCGGACGGAGGCGTTTGACGCCGCGAAGTGTTCCGACCCAAGCCTGATCATCTATCATCCCGTCCGGCAGAGCGGCGGCGACCTCATCGTCACCAACGGCGACCAGACAGACACCATCCGCGACATGGGCGACTTCCGCAAGGCGCTCATGACGAGAGAGTTTGAACCGGACGCGCCGAACAACACCCCGCGCATCTCGGCCGTGATGCATCCGGACGGAAGCTTCGAGCTCTCCATCCTCAAGTGCGTGGACGGGCGCTGCCTCCGCGAGTTCTTCTGCTATGAAGGCTGCGACGAGGGCAAGGGATTCTTCCTCAGCACCTATGAGGGCCCCGGTTCTCCCCTTCCCAGCTTCAAGGGCGAGCCCATGGAGATCGACATGCCCGAACCGGAAGCCGTCTGGACCGCGCTGAACGATGACAACAAGGTTTCTCTCTACACCAACGTCTGCGGCGAGGTCAAACTCTTTAACAAACATTTGGGGGACTGAGCGATGAAACAATTTGAACTGAAATACGGCTGCAACCCGAACCAGAAGCCGGCCAGCATTTACATGAAGGACGGCTCCAAGCTCCCTGTCACGGTTCTCAACGGCCGTCCCGGATACATCAACTTCCTGGATGCCCTGAATTCCTGGCAGCTTGTCAAGGAGCTGAAAGAAGCCACCGGCCTCCCCAGCGCGGCCAGCTTCAAGCACGTCTCCCCCGCCGGTGCGGCGGTGGGTCTTCCCCTGAGCGATGTCGACCGTCAGATCTATTTTGTCGACCCGGACGCCGAGCTCTCGCCCATTGCCTGCGCGTATATCCGCGCCCGCGGCGCCGACCGCCTGTGCTCCTACGGCGACTGGGCCGCGCTGAGCGATCCCTGTGACGCTGCCACGGCGCTCTATCTGAAGGAAGAGGTCTCCGACGGCATCATCGCCCCGGCTTACACCGACGAAGCCCTGGAGATCCTGAAAACCAAGAAAAAGGGCAACTACAACGTGGTCCAGATCGATCCCGACTATGTTCCCGCCCTGCAGGAATGCAAGGATGTCTTCGGCGTCACCTTTGAGCAGGG
>CAMKEK010000123.1:0-4780 GCA_946411545.1 uncultured Clostridia bacterium | reverse complement strand
TGGTGGCACTCGCACTCCGGATCGTCGCACTCCTCGCCGTCCTCATGGTGGTGATGATGGTGATGGTGCTCATGCTCGTGCTCCAGCTCTTTCATCTCGGCCCGCAGTCCGTTCTCCTGCATTGCCGCGAGAATCTGTGCGCCGTCCAGCTCCGCCCAGGGGGTCGTGATCAGGCCCGCCTCCGCGTTCATGCCCTTGAGAAGCTCTGTCGCCTCAAGGATCTTCTTCTCGCCTGCGGTGTCGGTTCTGCTCATGACGATGAGGTCGGCGCTGGCCACCTGGTCATTGAAGAACTCGCCGAAGTTGCGCGCATACATTTTTGCCTTGCCGGCATCCACAACCGTAACCTTCGAGCCGATCTTCGCATCCTCGACGCGTTCCACTGCCGCCGCAACATCCGAGAGCTTCCCCACGCCGGAGGGCTCAATCAGGATGCGGTCCGGGGCATAGTCCGAGATAACCTTCTTCAGCGCCTTGGTGAAGTCCCCGACCAGCGTGCAGCAGATGCAGCCGGAGTTCATCTCCGTGATCTCGATCCCCGCATCCTGCAGGAATCCGCCGTCGATGGCGATGTCGCCGAATTCATTCTCGATCAGGACAAGCTTTTCGCCCTTGTATGCTTCCTGAATCAGTTTGCGAATCAGTGTGGTTTTTCCGGCACCGAGAAATCCGGAAAAAATGTCGATTGTTGTCATTCTGTTCTTGCCTCCATTAACTTGGACGCTCCGAGAGGAGCATCTCTTTTCTGACTAATTATCATATCACTCCTGTCAAGGCTCTACAGTTCCCAGCCGGAGCGTCGCTTTTCTTCATATTCTTTTTGGCGTTTTCTGCGGCGGATTTCGGCCTGGCGCCGCTCTTCCATGTACTTCTCTCTCGCTTTTCGGTAACGGATCTGCAGCGCCACATAAAGGGCCGCGATCGTCAGCAGCACCATGGTGACGCCGATGACCCAGCTGTTGGAGAAGAAGTCCTTCAGCTGCCGCTTCATGTATTCGGAGCGGGCCAGGTCCACTTCTTCACGGGTGATGAGGTTCACGGTTCCATAGATTTCCCCGTTGACGCTTACCACGGCCTCGCCGAGGATCTCGCCGGCTTTCACCGGGGCAACCAGGTCATTGCGGAAAATATTGAAGTCAAGGCTGATGTCGTCGTCCGACGTATCCCGCGGCAGCAGCAGTCTCAGGCGCTGCTGGGGATAGAGAACCGCCTTGGCGTGATCCTGTGCCAGCTGTACATCCAGCTCGTAGACCGCCTCCTGCGTGTCGACCACGTTGCGGTAGGAGAAGTCGGTAAAGCCCCAGTCATAGAGCTTGATCGTGTCTTCAAAGTTCAGATAGTCCTCAATGTGCGCATTCAGCCATCCGTCGCAGCCCATCACAACCGCAAGGAAATGCAGCCCTTCGCGCTCCGCCGTGGAGATCAGGCAGTATCCGGCCGCCCGGGTATAGCCCGTCTTCACGCCGGCCGCCCCGGTGTAAAGGTAGCGGTTGCCGCCGTATACCGACTGGCTGCTGATCAGGGCGTTGGAGTTGTGATACTCACGCTCGGCATGGACATTGGTCGCCGGAATGTTGACATCGGCGATGTTGCACACCACCAGAAAGTAGTCGTGCTTGATGGCTTCCTGGGTAATGAGCGCCATCTCGTATGCCGTGGTCTGGTTGTTGTTGGACAGGCCGTTCGGATCGTCAAAGTGCGTCACCTCGCAGCCGATCTCCTTGACCCGGTCATTCATCATCGCAACGAAGTTGTCGATGCTTCCGCCGATCAGCGATGCCAGCACGTTGCAGGCGTCACTGGCGGACTGGATCATGGAGCAGTAAAGCAGGTCACGGAAGGTCATCTGCTCTCCCGGGACAATCTCGGCACTGCTGCTCTCCTCATCCAATCCCGCACGGCAGTCCTCCCCCGCCGTGACGATCTCGTCGAGGCTGTGTTCTCCACGCTCCACCGACTCCACCGCCAGCAGGACCGTAATGATTTTTGTCAGACTCGCCGGTGTCACAACGCTGTCCTGATCTTTGGAATAGATCACTCTGCCGGTATTGAGATCCACCAGAACGATGTTCTTGCCGTTCAGTGCAGGCGCCTGCGTCGCCCAGGCACAGGGCGCGAAAACCGACAGCGCAAGGCTGAGAAGCAGGATCATGGGCAGAAGCTTGAATTTTTTCATTTTGTACTCCCGTTTGTTCCAAGAATGTGGTATGATATCAGCAGAGTGACGCAGATCTGAGGCTGCACGGTCCCGCGTTTTGTCCCGGGTACCGAATCCGTGTGCCCGGCTGTTTTCCCCGGCGCAGGCATCCGATCGGAAAGCAGTATCAAGTTTATATTATAAAGTTTAGCCGTGGGAATTGCAATGGTTTTTTGGAGACGCTGCCCATGAAAAAACGAACCGCTCTGTTCCTGGCGCTGCTGGCGTCGGCAGTTTTTATTCTCTTTCTGTTTCTTCAGACGCTCTTTTTTGCGCCGCCGGGTGTTACCGTGCATCCGGTTCACCGTACCGCCGCCGAGGATCAGCGTGTCGACCTGAATCTGGCGGACGAAGCGCGCCTGCAGGAGCTTCCCGGAATCGGTCCGGCGCTGAGCGCGGCCATCGTTTCATGGCGGGAGGAACACGGGTTTTTCCGTTCGGTCGAAGAACTGCAGAAGGTTCCCGGCATCGGTGAAAAGACACTTGCCGGACTCCGGGAGTATGTCTATGTGGGAGGGGAGCACACAGATGAAGATTCTGGTGGTTGACGATGAGCGCCCTCTGGTCAAGGGCATGAAGTTCAATCTTGAGAATGAGGGCTATGAAGTCGACTGCTGCTACGACGGGGCCACCGCCGTGGAGCTGGCCCGGACCAATGCCTACGGGCTCATTATTCTCGATCTCATGATGCCGGAGAAGGACGGTCTTCAGGCCTGTCAGGAAATCCGCGGCTTTTCTTCCGTCCCCGTCATCATGCTCACTGCGCGCAGTGAGCGCAGTGACCTTCTTCTCGGCTTTGAATCCGGTGCGGATGATTATATTACCAAGCCTTTCGATATTCTCGAGCTGAAGGCCCGGGTCCGTGCGCTGCTGCGGCGCTCCAGCCTGAACGCCGCGGCAGTCTCCGAGGACGAAACGGACCTGCTCCGCTGCGGGCATGTCACCCTCTCGGTCTCCCGCCGGGCCGCATACAAAGACGGCGTCGAAATTGTGCTGACCATGAAGGAGTTCGATCTGATGCTCTTCCTGATGCAGAATCCCGGGAAAGTCTACAGCCGGGAAAAGCTTCTGGATCTCGTCTGGGGCTATGACTATCTTGGGGATTCCCGCACCGTGGATGTTCATATCCGCCGTCTCCGCGAAAAGCTGGAGCGCCACCCGGCCCAGCCGAAGCTGCTCCTGACCAAATGGGGCATCGGCTATTATCTGAGCCCGGTCCCCCCTTCCGCCTGATGTTATGACACATTCCATTCGTTTCAAATTCATCCTGTTTATCCTGGCGATCCTGCTGGTACTGATCCTGATGATGAACATCTATCCCCTCACCTCTTCCCGCGAAACGATGTTCCAGGAAAAGCGCAGTTCTCTTACCAGCCAGGCTTCCGCCGTTTCCTCGGCGCTGGCCAGGCTCGATTCCCTGTCGCCTGATGAGGTTGCAAGGGTAATCGGCGCTATGGATCTGGATAATTTTGACCGGACGGCCGTAATCGGTCCTGACAGCCGCACGATCTATGACAGCGGCAAAGGAGATTTCGATCCGGAGGATCTCCAGACCGCGCTTCGGGGCGAAACCGCGTTTCAGACCGCTCTGACACGAACGAACTTTATCAGCAGCATTGCCGTCCCCATCCTTTCTCCGGAAGGGGTTCGCGGCGCGGTTGCTCTGTATGAGAACGACCGGGATCTGGCGCGTCTGCTTCTCGCCGTACGGGAGCGCATCGCCGTGCTCTCTCTGATCATCGGCGCACTGGTTCTTTTGCTGGCGCTGACGTTTTCCTGGGTGGTTCTGCGCCGCCTGAACGCGCTCTCCAACAGCATGAACATCGTCGCCGCCGGCAACTACAGCTATCGGCATGCCATCACCGGCAACGATGAGATCAGCGAACTCGGGCGGGAGTTCAACACCCTGACCGAACAGCTGGAGACCAACGAGGCTCAGCGTCGGCGCTTTGTCTCCGACGCTTCCCATGAGCTCAAGACGCCGCTCGCTTCCATCCGTCTGCTCTCCGACAGCATTCTGCAGACAGAACACATGGATCCGGAGACGGTCCGGGAGTTTGTCGCGGACATCCGCACCGAAAGCGACCGCCTGCAGCGCACAACGGAAAAGCTCCTGGTACTCTCGCGTATGGACGACGATATTCAGTCGGTTCCGGAACCGGTTGACCTGAAACAGGTAAGCCTGGACACGCTGTCCGCCCTTGCGCCGCTTGCCCGTGATCGCCGGGTCAGTCTTGGGTCTCAGCTGGACGACGGCTGTGTCGTGATGGCAAGCATTGAGGACATGGAGCGCATCATCTTCAACCTTGTTGAAAACGCCATCAAATATAACGTTCCGAACGGAAGCGTCACGGTCCGTCTGTCCCAGGACGAGAGCGCTGTCCATCTGAGTGTTGAGGACACCGGTATCGGCATTCAGGAAGAGGACCGTCTCAACATCTTCACGCGCTTCTATCGCGTGGATAAGGCCAGATCCCGCCAAAGCGGCGGAAGCGGCCTGGGTCTCAGCATCGTACACGACGCGGTGGCCGCCTGCGGCGGCAGCATCCGCGTTGGAAATAACAGGCCGCAGGGCTCCGTTTT
>CAMKEK010000122.1:0-4813 GCA_946411545.1 uncultured Clostridia bacterium | reverse complement strand
CTGATCGGGGAGCAGGAAGAATACCTGTCGGCGGCGACCGAGGAGATTCTGGAGCTGCGCGGACAGATGGAAACGATCGTGGGCGTCCGCAAGTCGGTTCTGGAGCAGATCCGCGACAGCGTGGTCCAGGTCATGGGCGATTCGTCCAAGGTGAAGATCGACAACGGGAACATCGTGTTCAACGAAGGCGTCTTCTTCGATGTCGGCTCCTATGCGATCAAACCGGGAGCGGGCGAGATGCTGAGCCAGCTGAGCCGGGTGTTTGAGCGCTTCCTCAGCGATGAAAACAATCTCCGGTATGTGGACAGCATCGTGATTTCCGGCCATGCCGACAGCACCGGCAATGCGCAGGACAACCGGACGCTGTCGTCGAACCGCGCGAATGCGGTGTTGGGGTATCTGCTGGAAAGCGGCGGCGCCGGACTGCAGCAGTATTCCAGCTTCTTCTCCGCCTTGGGCTACGGAGACACCCGCCCCGTGGCATCGAACGACACGGAGGAAGGCCGCGCCCAGAACCGCCGGATCGAGATCTCCATCGTGCTGAAGGACGATTCGATCATGAACATCGTCAACAACTATCTGGAGCTGGATCTGCCCGCCGCCGCCCAGGCGGAGGCACAGGGCTGAGGCGAAGCCCGGACGCTAACGGAAAACAGAAACGGCATCCCTTTCCATGGCGGAGCGGGATGCCGAAATATAAGCAATCAACACAAATCAAAAAAGAAGGGCGGAGATACCATGGCAGTACAGTTCTATGAATTCGGCAGGCTTCCGGACGGACGGAGCGTCACGGCGGCGAAGCTCACGAACCACGCGGGGGCGTCCCTGACCGTGCTGGATTACGGCGCGACGGTGCAGGCGCTCTGCATCCCCGATCGGGACGGAAAGCCGGTGGATGTCGTGCTCGGCTATGACACGGCGGCGGAGTACGCGAAAAACGGCGACTACCTCGGGGCGACCATCGGACGGGTCGGAAACCGCATCGGCAGGGCGGAGTTCTCCCTGAACGGGAAAACCTATGTCCTGGACAAAAACGACGGCGAGAACCACCTCCACGGCGGGAAAGAGGGCTTCGACAAGAAGATCTGGCGCATGGCGGCCCAGGGCGAGAGCCTGCTGTGCTGGAGAACGTCGCCGGACGGAGAAGAGAACTATCCCGGAAACCTGAAGGTTCAGGTGCTGTTTCAGCTGACCGAGGACAACCGCTTCTGCATCACCTATGACGCGGATACCGACGCGGACACACTGGTGAACCTGACCAACCACAGCTATTTCAATCTCAACGGCGGCGGAAGCGTGCTGGGCCACCGCCTGCAGCTCTTTGCCGAGCGCTTCGCGGAGAATGACGAGGGGTGCCTGCCGACGGGGACGCTTCTGAAGGTGGAAGGGACGCCGTTTGACTTCCGTACGGAAAAAGAAATCGGCGCCGACATCGGCGCCGAGAATGAGCAGCTGAAACGCGCGGGGGGCTATGACCACAACTATGTCCTCTGCGGGGCGAAGGCCGCCGTCCTCTACAGCCCGGAAACCGGGATCGAGATGACGGTGGAGACGGACCTGCCCGGCATGCAGCTCTATACGGGCAACTTCCTGACCGAGCGGAAGGGGAAGGGCGGCAGCGTGATCGACAGACGGTACGCGGCCTGCTTCGAGACCCAGCTGTACCCGAACGCGATGAACTGCTACGGTTTCCCGTCCCCGGTGCTTCGGGCCGGGAAGCATCTGCACAGCGAGACGAGCTATTCCTTCCGCGTGCGCTGAGTGCGGGCGGATTTGGAGGGCTTCTGAACGGTGCCCTGCTCAAAGGCCTGGCAGAGATCCCGCACACAGCATGCTTCGCACCGCGGACTGCGGGCGTCGCAGACGGCACGGCCGTGCAGAACAATACAGTGACAGAAGTCAGAGGAGCTCTCCGGAGGAAGAATCTTCCGGAGGGCTGTTTCTATCTTTTCGGGCTCTTTGAGATTGTCCACAAGACCCAGGCGGTTGGAGATGCGGATGCAGTGCGTGTCCACCACCACGGAGCCGGGTACCCGGTAAAGGTCGCCCAGCAGGAGGTTCGCGGTCTTGCGGCCGACGCCGGGAAGCTTCACAAGCTCCTCCATGGTGTCGGGGACCTTGCCGTTGTGCTTTTCCAGAAGCATGACGGCGCAGTTCACAATATCCCGCGCCTTGGCATGATAGAAGCCGCAGGAGTGGACATACTGTTCGACCTCCGCGACATCGGCCTCGGCAAAGGCCTCCAGGCTGGGGTAGCGTGCAAACAGAGCGGGCGTCACCATGTTGACCCGCTCGTCCGTGCACTGGGCGGAGAGCCGGACGGAGAAGAGAAGCTCATAGTCCTTTCCGTAATCCAGAGAGCAGACCGCCTCCGGGTATTCTTCCAGAAGCCGACGGACGATTTCGTTTACCTGTTCCTGTGTACGCATAAGATGTACCGGGCCTTTCGGGGCTCAGCGGCTGAGGGTGATGTTCCCGCCGCACTCGATGGCGTCAAGATAGGTCCCGCCGTAGGTGCCGCGATACTGCCAGATGACTTCGACCGGGATGTTCCGGGTCTCACCGCCGGAGAGCGTGACCGTGACGGTCCGGCTGTTGATCTTCGTGGAGACGGGCGTGGTGGTGGTCGGAATCTCAATCGCCGGGGAGGCGAGGGAGAAGTACTGCCCGTCGACGGCGATGTTCAGCACGTCCGGCGAGGCGGTGGTGTAAAGACTGTAGGAATCGACATAGGCCGTCACGGTGATGTCGACGGTGTTTGCACCGCTGACCAGCGCGGTCCAGTCGGCGTGGACGTTGATGGAGGTGCCGGAATCGGAGCGGAAGGTGCCGCTGCCGAGACTGGTGCCGGTGGGAATGACGGAGGCGCTGTTTCCGGCGTCCGTGTTGCCGGAGGCGGTATTGGCGCCGGGGACGATGGGAATCAGCTCCTGAGCCGGCAGCATGTTGGCGTCCGCGCCGGGAACGGGAGTGGGCGTGGCGGCCGCGGTGCCGGCATTCCCGGAAGCGGTGGAGTTGGAACCGGAGCCGGAAGGAACGCTCACGCCGGCCGACGGCGGGGTCGAGGTTTTGACCGGCTGTACGGTCTCAGACGGCATGGAGGTGGAGGGCGGGTAATAGACCGGCGCGTCGGTCGGCACCGCGGCGGGCGTCGGGGCGGCCTCCGGGGTCGGGGTCGGCTCCGGCGTTTCCACGGCGACGGTCGGCACGGCGGTCGTGGTGACGTTCTGATACGGGTTGGAAGTGGATGCAGGACGGTCAAGTCCCGTCAGGAAAATAATCACAACCGACACAACCAGCAGAAAGACCAGAAGCATCAGCAGTGCGGTGGTTTTGTTGCTTTTCATGGCAGCTCATCTCCTTTGGGTCAGACGCGGCGGAAGGACGCGGAATTCAGAAGCGCGCGGAAGTCCGCCGTATCCGGGATGGTCTCAAGCTCGTCGTCATTGTCCGGCGCCTTTACCAGCGTGAGCAGCAGATAGCTGTGCGTATCGTCCGGAATCGGGAAGGCAAGGCAGAAATGATCCCCGTCGCGGAACTTCACACCGGTGAGCGCGCCATAGGCGGCCGTGTCGAGGTCGGGATGGCGGGAGCTGAGCTCCTGGGTAAGAAGGGTAAAGTCCTCGCCGCTGTAATAGCTGCCGTATTCCACCTGGACGGAAAAGGCCTCTCCGCTCAGAATTCCGACATGGGAATCGCCGGATTCCGCCAGGAACTCGTCCTCGACCACGGCGAAGCGGAAGCGCTCCGGGTTGTAGGGGAAGCGGAACTCAACCGTGGCGGCATCCTTGAAGCCGGAAATAAAGCTGTAGACCGCTTCCTTCTCTTCGGCGGAGGGAACAGGAGCCTGCACCGGGGCGGCGGAAGCGCCGGAAGCGGCGGCAGGCGCGGGGGAGGCAGCAAGCTTTTTCTTCAGATAATAAGAGGCTGCGCCGACCGCGGCACCGGTCAGGACGGAGAGCCATAAATGTTTCGTACGCATCGGTATGCTCCTTACCAGTTTAATGGATTTTAATGGATCAAAAAGTTATCAGATCGTATTATACTGGAAACCGGCAATTTTTACAATCCCCTCCTGAAAAGATTCCTTCTGATTAAGAATTTACAAAGAAATTCCCGCTTGTCAAGGCAATGCAGTTATGCTAAAATATCTATGTTTGACTAAAAGTATCATGTGAGCAGACAGACAGAAAAAACAGCTCGTTTTTTGACATGTTCTGATACACCGGAAAGGCAGAGCTATGAAAAAAAAGAAAACAAAATCCGGGGGCAGCGCCCTTGTCCGCTTTATCGACCGCGTGTTCGGCCTGATTGTGGCCGCGGTAATCGTGGGCGGCGTGTTCGGCCTGGCGCTGGAATGGATCCTGGTGAAAGGACCGTCCCCCGCCCTGAGAGACTCGTTCGTGATGACCATGATGTGGACCCGGCGCTTTGACTTTATTCCGCAGATTTTCCTGACGCAGGAAGAGACGGACACCATCTTCAACGAGCACTGGTCCATCAACAACACCGAGGCCACCGACACCAGCCTCATCACCGTCAAGGCGAGCCAGCCCAAGTCCGATGAGGAAAGCGGACCGCAGGCGGACGACTACGGATACATCGACGAGGACGGCGACGGCATCATCATCGTGGATGTGAAGAAGAAGGGCTTTGTCGGAAAGATGGTCATCATCCTCGACCCGAGCCGCGTCTTTGTCGGCAAGCCCGAGGTCTACGGCGGCTACGGCCTGACGCTGGATGAGCTTGCCAAGCGCTATGACGCGCTCGGCGGTGTCAACGGCGGCGGCTTCTATGACCCGGAGGGCGGCGG
>CAMKEK010000121.1:0-4820 GCA_946411545.1 uncultured Clostridia bacterium | reverse complement strand
TTTTCCCTGTTTCCGGACAGAAAGAAGGCCGGACACCGGGATCCGGGATTCTTCAACAGGATTGAAGATTCCCGAATTCAAAGTGTCCGGCCATTTGGTGACTTATGGCCGAAGCCATAGACCCGCTGCTCGGTACGACATCGCTGCATGCGCCGTATCATTCGCTTCCCTGAAACCTCAGGAAAGCTCACTTACCGCACCGCAGCTCCTTTTTCGAACCGAAGCCGTTTACACCGGGCTTCGGTTCGCTTGTGATTCCGTTCTTACTTTAACCTCAGCGGGGATGCGCGCCGAAAGCAGACGGCCGCAGCATCGCATGCCGCGGCATCCGCATGGCAAGATCAATCCGAACCACGTGCTTGCACTGAGGGCACTTGATCTCCACAAAGCCGGTGGTCAGGCTGATCTTATCGAAGAGCCGCTGATTGCAGACCGGGCAGCGCTTCGCCACCCGGATTGCATCCTCCCTCATACCGCTTCCTCCTCTTCTGCGAAAACATCAATCAGCGAATTTGGGTCGGCCATCTGATTCCGCCCCAGGAGCCCAAGAAGCTCCAGCCGATATGCCAGCGCCTGCTTCGAGACGCCCATCGTCCGGCACAGCTCCAGAAACCGGCCGTAGTCTTCCCTTCTCCAAACCGGGTTCAGAAGCGGGATGCCCTTCGGAATGCCCGCAAGAGCCAGATTTCTCTCCAGAAGGTCGCGCGGGATCAGAAGCTCCGAGGCCAGGACATCCATCTGCCACTCTTCCCAGTCATGTCCGCTTCCGCGCGCGCACAGACGGTGCCGCCGGCAGCAGCGCGCCCGGCGGGCCGCCGTACCGTCACCGTAACTTGCCGGATACAGCATCTTCAGAATCTGATGCGCGCACTCGTGGCAGAGCGTAAAGTTATGCCGCCCGGGACCGCAGGCGGAGAAAAGAAGCTCCTCTTCAATCAGGATCGTCTTTCCGTCCAGGATACAGGCCCCGTGCTCCCTTTCGTCCGGGAGGAAGACCTCGAGCTCTCCGTAGCTCGTCATGCCCAGCAGTTCCCCGTCCTCGGAGAGATGGCGGTAGCGAACGGTCATTCCAAGGACCTTCCGGGCCAGGAGCTCCGGGTCAACACAGGCTGGACGCTCCTGTGCCTCCGGCAGCTTCCGGTATGCGCGAAGAACGCGCTGCGCAATGCGCTCCATATCCAGTCTGCTCAGATAAAGCATCTCCGCTTCCCCCTCCGCATGGTGTAATCGGATTGTAACACAATAACCTGCGCTTGTAAAGAGGAATTTCGCCCTTGATTTTCTCAATTTATTGTGTTATACTCTGGGCAACAGACGAATCCATCATGAGAAAAGGAGACAACACGATGGGCAGAAGAGCATTTGATTCGGAAAAGGCAAAGGTCATCGATATCCGCACCGGAAAGCAGGCGGAAGGCGCGCCCCTGCCGTCCATCTGTGAGCGGGTGAGGTATTATCGGACGCTCCGGAAGCTTGACCAGAAAGAGCTCGCCCGCCGGCTGAACGTCACGCCGAACTCCGTGAGCAACTGGGAATGCGGCCGAAGCAGGCCGGATGTCTCTCTCCTGCCGGATCTCTGCCACGCGCTGGATATTACCCCGTTTGAGCTCATGGGCATGAGAGACCCCAGGACCTATGACCGGCAGGAGCAGCTTCACATGGACAACTACCGCAGGCTCGAAAAGCGGGACCGGTATCTGGTGGACAATCTCATGGGCAGTATGCTGGTAATGAAAGAGTCGGAAGACCTGCCGAAGCTGATCCGGCTTCGCTATTTCGAAAAGCCGCTGGCCGCCGGCATCGGCGACCCGACGGAGTTCGAGGGGCTCAGTGAAGAAATCTACCTCTACGAGACGGACGAATACCGCCGTGCGGATTACGTCTTCCGTGTCAACGGCGACAGCATGGAGCCCGACTATGAAAACGGTGACCTGGTGCTGGTGGAGCGTGTCCCCAGCGGCCTGACGCTTCAGGAGGGTGAGATCGGCGCCTTCATCGTCGGAAACGAAATGTACATCAAGGAATACCGCGCCGACGGGCTGCACTCGCTGAACAAAAAATACGACGTGCTGAAGTTTGACGCGGATCAGGCGGTTTACCTGATCGGCCGGGTGCTGACGGTGCTGGACCCCGAGGGCATCGCAAGCCAGAGCGACATTGAGAAGTTCAAGCTTCTGCACGAATGAGACGATGTGCTGCAGATATTATGTAGAACCCCAGGATGAGATGCTGCGGCAGTACGGCGACATTGCCGCCCGGGCAAAAATCCGGGAAGAGTTTCTTCGGCGTGTCCCAAAGCCGCTCCTGATCCGGGGAGAGATCCGTCCCACGGACATCGTGCCGGTAATCGCCACCAGCAGGCGGGGCAACAAGGCCTGCTTTCCGATGCAGTGGGGCTTCAACATGGAAGGGCGCGCCATGCTCCCGAACGCGCGTCTGGAGACGGCGGGGGTCAAGCCGCTCTTCCAGGGCGCCTGGAAATCACACCGCTGTGTGATCCCCGCGTCCTGGTACTATGAATGGGAGCATTTTCTCCGGCCGAACGGGAAGAAGGAAACCGGAGCAAAGTACCTGATCCAGCCGAAGGGCGATCATGTGACCTGGCTCTGCGGGCTGTACCGCTTTGAAGACGGGCTCCCCCATTTTGTCGTGCTCACCAGGCCGCCCAGTGAAGAGATTTCCTTCATCCATGACCGGATGCCCCTGATGCTGCGGGAGAAGGACGTGGACGAATGGATCAGCCCGGACGCGAAACCGGATGAAATCGCGTACCGGGCCGTAACGGACCTGCATTATGAAAAAGCCGTGCAGACGGAAAAGGCGCCGCCTCCGGTGCCTGACCTCTTTCTCCCCTCCACCTTTGAATGAGGGGAATTTTTCGGACAGGTCAGGGAGTAGAATGCAGTTATTGTTCTTAATGATACAGAACGTGGCGAAGAATCCTGTGAAACAGTATAACCTGACGAAGGAGGCCGAGGCAGAATGTTTGCCGTTATCAGAGAAAACAGAGACCGCACCGTAACCCGCCTGCTGACCTGCGGGAGTCTGGAAGCGGTCATTGTCGCGTCACAGATGGAAAAGAACAAGGTTGCACTTGCCGAGCGCTCCAAAATCCGGGCCGTCGCCATGGACGACGGCGGGTATACGGAGATTGTGCTGTAACGCTTTATGCTGATTCCTGTCTGAACAAGTCTGAAACAAAGAACCGGCACGCGGTGTGGATCTCTCCTCACCGCGTGCCGGTTCTTTATCCTGAATCACCCTGTAATTGTTTTTCCTCAGTCATCCCAGAAATCATCACCGTATCCGCCGCCGAAGCCGGTCTGGCCGGCCCCCCGGTACTCGGCGCTGAAGTCTATGACCTGGCCGGTGCTGATATCCACGTCCACGTCGTACTCGGTATTGTTGGCATGGAATTCAATCTCGAAAATCTGATGCCCGTTCTCCCAATCTCTGTGGACTTTCGTAAATACCGCTTCAGAGGCGTCTACACCGGCGTAGTTCAGCGCCGCCTGCTTTGCCCGGTCCACGAGGGTGGTCTGCTCTGCGAAGGCCGTTGTGCCGAGGGCAAGAATCATGATGACGATGATCATTATCACTGCAGCTGCTTTTTTCATTTTGTCTTCTCTCCTCTGATTCTTATTTTCGTGAACCTGCCGGTTTCTTTTTTACAACTGCAGTATAGCACGGGAAGAATCACAGAAGTGTCACAGCTCAATTATTTTATTCCTTCGTTCACAACGGCCGAATCCTCAAAAGCTGCTTCTGACCTGTGCCAGGAACCTTTCCGCGATGGGCGTAAATGCCTGGTATCGATTCCAGATCAGATACAGCCTTGTCTCCAGGGTCGGAAAAAGAGGTCGAAATGTCAGGCCGCTGTTTTCCGATACGTCAACAAGATTGCGGAATGACAGCTGATAGCCAAGGCCTTCCCGTACGAACATAGAGGCATTGTAGGCTAAACGGAATGAGCCTTCCAGGTGCAGTTCTTCAAACCGTTTTCCCGCCCATTCTCTGATGTCGCCTTCCCAGCCTTGCTCGGAAGTGAAGAGCGGCAATCCGACCAGATCATCAATTTCGATCACATCTTTTTTCGCCAGCGGTGCATCGGCGGGGAGGATCAGGCCCCATATGTCACCTTCCGGGAATGCGATCGACTCATACTTTCTCTCGTTGGGCGCATCACAGATCACCGCGAAATCCAGCAGCCCCTTGTCCAGTTTCTCCGTGACCTGTTCCGTGTCTCCGCTCGTGATGTGATATTTGAGGCCGGGGTACCGTTCTTTCAAAATGCGAAGCTCCCGGGCAATGTACCGGATCTGGTAGGACTCGGCAAGGCCGAAATACAGATCGCCGCCCGTAAGATCATCCAGGGACAGAAACTCTTTTTCAATTTTGTCCGCCATCGAGACAAGATCCTCCGCGCGATCCCGAAGGAGCGCTCCCTCTTCCGTGAGCGCAATACTGAAGCTGCGGCGGGTAAACAGCTTTTTGCCCAGCTCATCCTCCAGGGATTTCAGCGCCTTGGAAAGCGTCGGCTGCGTAACATGAAGCATTTCGGCGGCGCGGGTCATGTTCTCTTCCCGTGCTACCGCGAGGAAATACCGTAAGATCCGTATCTCCAAGAAACAACTCTCCTCCCCTCTTGATATTCCATATCGGAATTTCATGATATTCATTATAACCATTAGCGTCTAAAAAAGCAATCCGCTATAATGATGATGCAAAAAGAAATCGGAGGAATCGGATATGGACGAAAGCATCACCCTTCGCCGTCGAATGGCGGATGCCGGATGTGATGAATCCAGCATTGCCAGAGC